>NZ_JAFAND010000041.1 GCF_019232825.1 Paludibacterium sp.
ACTCACCCGTTCGCCACTCGCCACCAGGCCGAAGCCCGTGCTGCCGTTCGACTTGCATGTGTAAAGCATGCCGCCAGCGTTCAATCTGAGCCAGGATCAAACTCTTCAGTTCAATCTCTATGCTTATTTCGTACTTTGGCACGCAAGGACTTCAAAGAAACCCGAAGGTTACTTTCTGTCTCTTGCAGTGCAAGTGTCGGGCTCCCCCGGCACTCACACCTATCGGTTGTTCTGTTCTGTTAAAGAGCGGTGCTGCGTTGTGTTGCTGCAGCTGAGGAGGTGAACTATACGCCGCCATATAACCTCCGTCAACACTTTATTTTGAAAATAAGCAGGAAATATCTAATTATTTACATAATGCACTGATATTGTTTGTTTATTTAACTGACTAACATCTATTTTCCATAAACCTCCCCGTGTTTTAGGCCGGTTGATGAAGACGTCTCTACTGACGGATCGAACGCGCAACATGAAAAAAACCGCCAGGATGGCGGTTTTTTTGCGATTAACGGCTTTATGGCAATTTAAAGCACGTAGCGCGCCAGATCCTCACGCTGAGACAACGCCTCCAGCTTACTGTCGACATACTGGTCATCAATCACGAACTCCCCCGGCCGCGCATCGAAAGAGATTTCTTCCAGCAGTTTTTCGATCACGGTATAAAGGCGGCGCGCACCGATGTTTTCCGTCTTCTCGTTGACCGACCAAGCGATTTCGGCCATGCGGGTAATACCGCTATCGCTAAAGCGCAGGGTAACGTCTTCGGTGGCCAACAGCGCTTCATACTGACGCGTCAGGCAAGCATCGGTATTGGTCAGGATCTGACGGAAATCGTCCACCGACAGTGAGGTCAGCTCCACCCGGATCGGAAAGCGGCCCTGCAGTTCGGGAATCAGATCCGATGGTTTTGCCAGATGGAAAGCGCCGGAGGCAATAAATAGAATATGATCGGTCTTCACCATGCCATATTTGGTGGTCACCGTCGTCCCCTCGACCAACGGCAGCAAATCGCGCTGGACGCCGGCACGCGACACGTCAGCCCCCTGCCCCTCGGCGCGGCTGGCGACCTTGTCGATTTCGTCAATGAACACAATGCCGTTTTGTTCGACATTGCGTAGCGCCTCCATTTTCAGCTCCTCTTCGTTGACGAGCTTGGCGGCTTCTTCATCGGTCACTTGCTTGAGCGCATCCGACACTTTCATTTTACGTGCCTTGGTGCGGCCGCTGGAAAACCCTTGGAACATGCTTTGCAGTTGACTGGAGAAATCCTCCATCCCCGGTGGCGCCATGATCTCCATCTTCGGCAGCGTATCGGCGACGTCGATTTCAATCTCCTTGTCGTTGAGTTGCCCTTCACGCAGCATCTTGCGGAATTTCTGCCGGGTCGTATTGTCTTCCGGCTTTTCTTCCGCAGCCGGTTCGTCGGCAAAGAAGCCCGCGTGTTGACGCGGCCTCGGCAACAACACATCCAGCAGTCGTTCCTCGGCGGCATCCTCGGCGCGGTAACGGTTGCGCTTGATCGCGGTATCGCGCGCGTCCTTAATGGCGATTTCCACCAGATCGCGAATGATGGTGTCGACGTCGCGGCCCACATAGCCCACCTCGGTGAACTTCGTGGCCTCGACCTTGATGAAGGGCGCGTTGGCCAACCGCGCCAGGCGGCGGGCGATCTCGGTCTTGCCCACGCCGGTCGGACCGATCATCAAAATATTCTTCGGCGTAATTTCGTTGCGCAAAGCCTCGTCCACCTGTTGGCGACGCCAGCGGTTGCGCAACGCGATGGCCACGGCGCGCTTGGCGGCATCCTGGCCAATAATGTGCTTGTTCAGTTCATGAACGATTTCTTGCGGGGTCATATACGTCATGGACCTCTCCCACGCGGGTAACCGGCAACGCCCGGTCACTCGTCGCCCAATGTTTCGATGAGATGATTCTGATTAGTGTAGATGCAGATATCGCCGGCGATCACGAGCGCCTTCTTGACGATGTCTTGCGGCGCCATATCGGTATGCTCGAGTAGCGCGCGCGCCGCCGCCTGAGCGTAGGCGCCGCCGGAGCCGATGGCGGCGATGCCTTGCTCCGGTTCGAGCACATCGCCGTTGCCGGTAATGATCAGTGTGTTTTCGGTATCGGCCACAATCAGCATGGCCTCCAGCCGGCGCAGCATACGGTCCGTACGCCAATCTTTGGCCAATTCCACAGCGGAGCGCACGAGATGTCCCTGGTGTTTCTCCAGTTTGGCTTCGAAGCGTTCGAACAAGGTAAAGGCATCGGCAGTGCCGCCGGCAAAGCCCGCCAGCACCTTTTCTTGATAGAGGCGGCGGATTTTGCGCGCGCTGGCTTTAATGACGATGTTGCCCAAGGTAACCTGACCGTCGCCGCCCAGGGCGACGTGGCGCCCGCGGCGCACCGACACGATGGTCGTTCCGTCAAACTGCTGCATGAGATTATCCAGTCATGAAAAGCCATGGCAATATGCGGATGGCTATAGCCCAATAAATGTAGGCAAGCAAATAGATTACAAGTCAGAAGCCCAACGCCGCGCGTTCGGCGGCGCTTAAGTAGCGCCAAGCGCCTTCGGCCAACGCCCCCAGCTCCACCGAGCCCAATGCCTCGCGGTGCAGCCCCACTACCCGGTTTCCCGCGGCGGCCACCATGCGCTTGACTTGATGGTAACGTCCCTCGGAAATGGTCATCTCCAGCGTATGCGCGTCAAGCACGGTCACCACCTCGGCCGCCACGCTTTCACTATCGTCTTTCAATATGACGCCACTTTGAAGTTTCGCCACCATCTCCGGCAAAACGGCGTGTTTGACGGTCACTCGGTAGCGCTTGGGGACGTGACGTCGCGGCGAGGTCAACGCATGGACAAACCGCCCATCAGTTGTCAAAAGCAACAAACCGGTCGTATCGGCGTCCAGACGACCGACCGCCAGCAATCCCGCCTGCTGCATCGCCGCCGGCAGCAACGTGAACACACTGGGATAGTGGGCCGGCTGGTGAGACACTTCGAAATCAGCCGGCTTATGCAGCAGAATGTAAAGCGGGAACAGTAAGATCTCACGCTTTTCACCATCAATGCAAAATTGGCTCATAGTCGCCGGATCGACCGTCTGACGCGGGTCTTGCATGATCGAGCCGTCGATTTGCACCCTCGCCAGATCAATCAGGCGTCGGCAGTCTTTCCGTGATCCCAGGCCCTGCTGCTGCAAAAATTTAATCAGTTCCATAGCGCGCAATGGTAGCGTAGCCGTAGCGCGTCCGGCCAGATGGTTGTTGCCGTCATGATGTTTCTTATTAAGCTATCTGATTGAAATCAAACCCCTTTATTTATATGATGGTGATCATATCAATAGTACATTTTTGGCAACCAACATGCGCTATCATCCTGAAGATAAAGAGAAAACCCGCCAACGTATTTTATCGGTCGCGGCTCGCCGCTACCGCGCGGAGGGGTTGAATGGGGTTGGAATCGCCAACTTGATGGCCGATCTCGGTATGACACATGGGGGGTTTTACGCGCACTTCGCCGACAAAGAGGCGTTGGTCTCGGCTGCCTGCGATGAGGCGTTCGCTCATCTATTGCGCCGCTGGGACGAGCGCCGGCCGGCCGGGTACACCGCGGTGGTTCAAGATTACTTGTCGCGCGAACACGTCAATCATCCGGACACGGGCTGTTTCGCCGCCGCGCTCGCCGGCGAGATGGCCCGGCGCGACACACGCTCACGCCAGGCGTTCACCCACGGCGTTGAGCAGATGTTGCACCGGCTGGCCGAACTGCCAGGCGTACCGCCTGGCCTACCGGCCGAGGCGGCACTGAGCATGATGCTGGGCGCGGTGATACTGGCGCGCGCGGTCAGCGACCGCGACCTGTCCGAACGCCTGTGCGATCAGGTGAGCACGGTGCTGACCGGTGTAGAACGCGATCAGCCCTGACGCGGTGCCGGCTTTCTCGGCTTGCTCCCGTCAGCGCGGCGATGGCCGGGATTAGCCTTGGCCTGACGCGGTTGCGCGTGGCCCTGGCCTTGCCCCTGCCCCTGGCGATGACCGTGGCCATTGCCGCCGCGACCTTGTTGCGCACGTGGCTCACGACGGCCGCCGCCCATGGGGATCGGCTCCGGCTTGACGCTCAGATCGGCTTCAAAGCCCGCAATGGTGAACTGCTCGATCGGCTGACGGATCAGCTTTTCGATGTCCTTTAGAAACTTGAACTCATCCACGCAGACGAGCGACACCGCTTCACCGGTATGCCCGGCGCGACCGGTACGGCCGATGCGGTGCACGTAGTCTTCCGGCACATTGGGCAATTCAAAATTCACCACATGCGGCAGCTGATCGATATCCAGCCCGCGCGCGGCAATATCGGTCGCGACCAGGACTTGCAACGCGCTGGACTTGAAATCGGCCAGCGCCCGGGTGCGCGCGCCCTGGCTCTTGTTGCCGTGGATCGCGGCGGCCGAAATACCGCTCTTCTCCAGCTTTTCCGCCAAGCGGTTGGCGCCATGTTTGGTGCGGGTAAACACCAACACCTGGAACCAATTGCCGGCCTTGATCAACTGGGTCAAAAGCTCGGTCTTCTTGTCGCGGTCCACCAAGTGCACGCGCTGCGCCACTTGTTCGCTGGCGGTATTGCGACGCGCGACTTCCACCAGGCCCGGATTGTCGAGCAAGCGGTCGGCCAACGCCTTGATGTCGTCCGAGAAGGTCGCCGAGAACAGCAGGTTCTGCCGCTCATTCGGCAACAGTGCCAACACCTTGCGGATATCGTGGATGAAGCCCATGTCGAGCATGCGGTCGGCCTCATCCAAGACCAGGATTTCGATATCGGACAAATTGAGGGTCTTCTGCGCCACGTGGTCGAGCAAGCGGCCCGGCGTCGCCACCAGCACATCCACCGGCTTGCGCAGTTGGGCAACCTGCGGGTTGAAGCCAACGCCGCCGAACATCACCATCGAGCGCAGCGGCAGGTATTTGCCGTACAACCGCACCGATTCCTCCACCTGGGCAGCCAGCTCGCGCGTCGGCGTCAACACCAGCGCGCGCGGGTGGCCGGCGCGTTTACAGGCACGGCCGGACAAGCGCTGCAGCAACGGCAGGGTAAACCCGGCGGTTTTGCCGGTACCGGTCTGCGCGGCAGCCAAGAGGTCACCGCCTTGCAATACCAGCGGAATGGCTTTCTGCTGGATCGGGGTCGGAGTGGTATAGCCGGTATCGGCCACGGCGCGCAGCAACGGTTCAGCCAGGCCGAGATCGGCAAACGAAATTTCAGACATAGATAAAGGCACTCCAGCGGCAGCCTACCGCGCTCGGCGGCACCAATCCAGGCAGACGGGAAGAAAATTGAAATCCACGGAACCCGCGTGGAATTGGCACTTTCGCGGGTGCGCCAGTGTAACGGGATTCGGCGGGCATGAAAACCTCATTCACACCTAATCCGCCGCGGCGATCGGGCAAAGCCGCTATACTCCCCCCTCCAAGAACCGTCCAGGAATTGCCGTATGGCGCTCAAATCCACTATTTACAAAGCCGAGCTGACGATTGCCGACATGGATCGCCACTATTACGCCAGCCATGGACTGACGCTGGCGCAGCATCCCTCCGAAACCGTCGAGCGCATGATGCTGCGTTTGACGGTATTCGCGCTGCACGCCAGCGACACGCTCGGCTTTACCAAGGGCATCAGCACCGACGACGAGCCGGACCTGTGGCAAAAGAACTATTCGGAAGACATCGAGCTGTGGATCGAACTGGGCGAGCCGGACGAAAAGCGGCTGCGCAAAGCGTGTGGCCGCGCCGAACAGGTGGTGGTCTACAGCTATGGCGGTCGCGCCGCCGATATCTGGTGGCAACAGAATGCCGGCAAATTCGAACGCTTCGGCAACCTGCGCGTTCTCAGTGTCGAACCCGCCACGTTGACGGCGCTCGCCGCGCTGTGCGAGCGCGGCATGTCGCTGTCGGCAACCATCCAGGACGGTGCGCTGTTGTTGGCCGGCTCGGCGGACAGCGCGCAATTCGCGCCGGTCATCCTGAAGTCCGCCGCGCGCTAGTCGGCGGGGTCGTAGCTCAGGTTCGGCGCCAGATCGCGCTCCGCCTGCGCGAGGCTAACCCCCTTGCGCGCCGCCACGTCGGCCACCTGATCGCGGTCGATCTTGCCGACACCGAAATAGCGGCTGTCCGGATGACTGAAATAAAAGCCGCTTACCGCCGCCGTCGGCAACATGGCGTAATGCTCGGTCAGCGTCATGCCGATGGCCGGCGCATCGATGAGCGAGAATAGCGCCGCCTTGACCGAGTGGTCCGGACAGGCGGGATAACCGGGCGCCGGGCGGATGCCGCGATACGTTTCGGCGATCAGTCCATCGTTATCCAGTTGCTCGTCATCGGCGTAGCCCCAGAATTCCTTGCGCACGCGCTCATGCATCAGCTCGGCGAACGCCTCGGCCAGCCGGTCGGCCAATGCCTTGAGCAAAATAGCAGAATAATCATCGTGCGCCGCTTCGAAGCGCGCCACATGCGCCTCCAGGCCGATACCGGCGGTCACGGCGAAGGCGCCGACGTAGTCCGTCACGCCCGATTCGGCCGGCGCGATGAAATCCGCCAATGCCCAATTCGGCTTGGCGCCTTCCTCTCGCGCCTTTGGCAACTGCTGACGCACCCCGACCCAGGTCATGCGCACACTGCCGTCTTGCGGGTCGAGAATACGGATATCTTCCCCATTAACCGATTGCGCCGGGAAAAGGCCGATAACCGCATTGGCCTGTAGCCAGTTCTCATCGATGACCTTTTGCAGCATGGCTTGGGCGTCGTGCCAGAGCGCGCGCGCCGACTCGCCCACCACGGCGTCATCGAGGATCGCGGGGAAACGGCCCGCCAATTCCCAGCTTTGGAAGAAGGGTGTCCAGTCGATGTAGCGGCTGATGTCGGCCAGCGCGTAATGGGTGAACTGACGCACGCCGAGCCATTGCGGCGCAGGGGGGCGGTACGCCGACCAGTCGGTGCGCAGGCGATTGGCGCGCGCCTCCTCGAGCGTGGCGAGCTTCACCGCGCCGCGGCCGGCGTGAATGTCGCGCGCCAGCTGATAATCGTCGGCCACCTTGCGTTTGAAATCCTCGGCCATTTCGTCGGACAAGAGGCTCGCGCAAACGCCGACCGCACGGCTCGCGTCCGCGACATACACCACCGGCCCGCCGTAGTGCGGCGCGATTTTCACCGCGGTATGCACGCGCGAGGTCGTCGCGCCGCCGATCAACAGCGGCAGCGTCATCCCATGGCGCTGCATTTCGCGCGCCATATGGCTCATTTCCTCCAGCGAGGGCGTGATCAGGCCGGAAAGGCCAATGATGTCGGCCCGGTGTTCGCGCGCGGCGTCGAGGATTTTCTGTGCCGGTACCATCACCCCCAGATCGATGACCTGATAATTATTGCAACGCAGCACCACGCCGACGATGTTCTTGCCGATGTCGTGCACGTCGCCCTTGACCGTCGCCAGCACGATCACCCCTTTCGCCGCCGCATCGGCGGTGCCCAAGAGGCGCTTCTCTTCTTCGATGAAGGGTTCGAGGTAGGCCACCGCCTGCTTCATGACCCGAGCCGACTTCACCACCTGCGGCAGGAACATCTTGCCGGCGCCAAACAGATCGCCAACCACGTTCATGCCGTCCATCAGCGGCCCCTCGATCACGTTGATCGGCCGCGGCAGGCTTTGGCGCAGGATCTCCGCGTCTTCGACGATGAAACTAGTAATGCCCTTGACCAGTGCGTGCTCGATGCGCTTTTCCACCGGCAGCGCGCGCCAGGCAAGATCTTCGCCCTTGCTCGCGGCGGCCTCGCCGCGGAAGGTTTCCGCCAGCGCGATCAAGCGTTCGGTGGCATCGCCGCCCTCGCGCGGCGCGCGGCATAGAATCACGTCCTCAATGCGCTCGCGCAAACCCGGATCGATCTCCTCGTACACCTCCAGCGCGCCGGCGTTGACGATGCCCATGGTCATGCCGTGCTGAATGGCGTGATACAGAAAAACGGCATGGATCGCCTCGCGCACCTTGTTGTTGCCGCGGAAGGAAAACGACACGTTCGACACGCCGCCGGAGACCTTGGCGTGCGGCAAGTTGCGTCGGATCCAGTCGGCGGCCTCGATAAAGTCGAGCCCATAGCGCGCATGTTCATCGATGCCGGTGGCGACGGCAAAAATATTCGGGTCGAAAATGATGTCCTGCGGTGGAAAGCCGACTTCCTCCACCAAAATACGGTAGCTCTGCCGGCAAATCTCGATCTTGCGCGTCAGCGTGTCCGCCTGACCGGCCTCGTCGAACGCCATCACCACCACCGCGGCGCCGTAGCGCCGCAAGAGGCGCGCCTGACGGATGAACGCCTCGCGGCCCTCCTTGAGCGAGATGGAATTGACGATGCCCTTGCCTTGGAAACACTTGAGGCCCGCCTCGATCACACTCCATTTGGACGAATCGATCATCACCGGCACACGGGCGATGTCCGGCTCGGCGGCGATCAGATTGAGGAAACGCACCATGGCCGCCTCGGCATCCAGCATGCCCTCGTCCATGTTGATATCGATGATTTGCGCGCCGTTTTCCACTTGCTGGCGCGCCACTTCGAGCGCGGTGTTGAAATCGTCGTTGAGAATCAGTTTGGCGAAAGCACGCGAGCCGGTGACGTTGGTACGCTCGCCGACATTGACGAATAGATCGTGCTCGCCGATGTTCAGCGGCTCCAGGCCGGCCAGACGGCATTTGGGCGCGATATCCGGCAACGGGCGCGGCGCCAGCCCGCGCACCGCCTCGGCCATGGCGGCGATATGCGCCGGCGTGGTGCCGCAACAGCCGCCGACGATGTTCATCAAGCCGGCCTCGCCCCATTCGCGGATCGACGCCGCCATCATCGCCGGGGTCAGATCATACTCGCCAAAGGCATTGGGCAAGCCGGCATTGGGATGCACCGACACGAAGCTCGCGCACAGCCCGGACAGCTCCTCCAGATACGGGCGCAACATCTCCGGCCCCAGCGCGCAATTGAGGCCGAACGATAGCGCATCGGCGTGTTCCAGGCTGTTGTAGAACGCTTCCGTGGTCTGCCCGGTCAGCGTGCGGCCGGACTGGTCGGTGATGGTGCCGGAAATCATCACCGGCAGCGTTACCCCATGCTCATCAAAATACTGGTCAATGGCGAACACCGCCGCCTTGGCGTTCAGCGTGTCGAAAATCGTCTCGACCAGCAGCAGATCCGCGCCCCCTTTGACCAGGCCGTCGATCGACTCCAAATAGGCCGAGACCAGCTCGTCGAAATGAATGTTGCGAAACCCCGGATCGCTGACCTTGGGACTGATCGAACAGGTGCGGTTGGTCGGCCCGAGCACGCCGGCGACGAAGCGCGGCTTAGTGGGATCGGCCGCCGTCGCCGCGTCGCACACGCGCCGGCACAAGCTCGCGGCGGCATGATTGATTTCCCATGCCAGCGACGCCATGCCGTAATCGGCCATGGCGATGCGTGTGGCGTTGAAGGTATTGGTCTCGATGATGTCGGCGCCGGCATCCAAATACGCCTGATGCACACCGGCGATGACGTCTGGCCGGGTCAACACCAGCAAATCGTTGTTGCCCTTGACGTCGCTCGGCCAGTCTGCGAAGCGTTCGCCGCGAAATTCCGCCTCTCCAAGCGCATGGCGCTGAATCATGGTGCCCATGCCGCCATCCAGAATCAGGATGCGATGAGCGAGTTGCGCGTAAATCGGATGAGGAGTCTTGTTTGTCATGAATTTCGGCCGGTATTGGTCTACAACGATAAAATATCCAATTGAGCTGTCCATCATAGCATGGGGTGTGTGGCCCGCCAGGGGCGCCCTATAGAAGAATGTTTTCGAACGATATGAATAAGTTGCATATCTCCTGCGGCACCGGCTTAGTGCTCCTGCCGCTCGCAGCGCCGGCCGCGGGCGTCTTGCTCTCCGGCGTGGCCGACTCGGACGGGCCGCCCGTCGCCGTGATCGAACACAACACATTGCAATCCGGTCTGTCGAAAGACATCGGCCAGGCGCTCGCTCAAGCCGTGGGCCGCCGCGCAGTGTTTGCGATCATTTCGCGCAAGCGGGTGGAGTGGGCGCTGGAGAACGGGTCGGTCGACATCGTCTGCAACGCCAATCCGGCTTGGTACGACGATGCCGGGCAATTGGGCTGGACGCACGAAATCTTTCCGCTGGTCGAGCGCGTAGCCGTGCCGGCCAACAAACCGCCGGTCCGTTCGATCGACGACCTGGTCGGCAAACGCATCAGCGTCATTCGCGGCTACAGTTATCCGTCGCTGGATCCCTTGTGGGCCACCGGCAAATCCTTTCGCGATACGGAAGACCGGTTGGCGCTCCTGATCAGGGCCATCACCACCCAGGTGGCCGACGCGGCGATCGTTACGGAATGGGAGTACGTCGCGTGGGCGAAAGTACACCCTGATCAGGCTCGGCAGGTGCGGCTCAGCAATTATCAATTTGCCTCCACGCCCACCATGTGCGCGGTGTCGCCCAAGGCGCGCGTCAGTGTCGACGAGCTCAATCGCGCCATTGACCGCCTGCGCCAGCAAGGAAAGTTCAAAGCCATCTTGCGCGACTATCAATGGCAAGCGGAATAGAATGGTCGGCATTGCCGGCGAAGCGGCCGGCCTCTTCGCCGTGGACCATCATGACTGACTACCTTTACCTGCATGGTTTCAACTCCAGCCCGCAATCGCTCAAGGCGCGCGAAACGGCCGACTGGCTCGGCAAACACGCGCCGGACAGCCGTTTTCACTGCCCGGCCCTATCGGTTCACCCCGGCGAGGCCATCGCCCAGTCACAGGCACTGATCGCCGCGCTACCGCAGGACACCTTGCTCATCGGCAGCTCGCTCGGCGGTTTTTACGCCGCTTGGCTGGCACAAACGCTGGATCGCCGCGCGGTGCTGATCAATCCCGCCATCGAGCCGCATCTCGATTTGGCGCGCCTGCCCGCCGAACAAACCAACCCCTATACCGGCGAACACTATCGGCTCGACGAGGCCGACATGGCGGCGCTCATGGCCCACCGACTGCCGCAGCCCGATCAGGACCGCTTTTGGCTGGTGCTGGGCAGCGCCGACGAGGTGCTCGACTGGCGCCGCGCCGCGCGCCACTTCCATGGCTGCCGCCAAACCGTGTTCAATGGCGACGACCACCGGCTGCAGCGCTGGCCGGAATGTCTGCCGGCACTTCCCGCTTTCGCCGCCACCTCCAGGAGCACGCCATGAATCAAGTCATTCGTTTCGAACGCACCGGCGGTCCCGAGGTGTTGCGGCTGGTCGAGGCCGACGTCGGCGAGCCCGGTCCGGGCCAGGTCCGACTGCGCCATACCGCCATCGGCATCAACTTCATCGACACCTACCAGCGCGCCGGCTTATACCCGCTGCCGTTGCCGTCGGAACTCGGGCAGGAAGCCGCCGGGGAGGTGGAGGCACTCGGCGACGGTGTTGCCCACCTGGCCGTGGGCGACCGGGTTGCCTATGCCGGCGGTCCGCCGGGCGCCTATAGCCAGGCGCGGCTTATCGACGCCGCCCGGCTTGTCAAACTACCGGAGGAAATCACGGATGAGGTCGCCGCCTGCGTGATGCTGCAGGGAATGACGGTCGAGTATCTGATTCGCCGCGTCTTCGCCGTCGAAGCCGGGCAGACGGTGCTGTGGCACGCCGCCGCCGGCGGCGTCGGCCAAATTGCGGTGCAGTGGCTGACGTCGCTCGGCGTCCATGTCATCGGTACCGTCGGCTCGGCGGAGAAAGCCGAATTGGCGCAGGCGCTCGGCTGCCGGCATGTCATCGACTACCGTAGGGAAAACATTGTCGAACGCGTACGCGCGTTGACTGGCGGCGTCGGTGTGCCGGTGGTGTACGACTCGGTCGGCAAGGATACCTTCGAAGCATCGCTCGATTGTTTGGCCCGGCGCGGCATGATGGTCAGCTTCGGCAACGCTTCCGGGCCGGTGCCGCCGTTCTCGCCGCTGTTGCTGTCGAAAAAGGGTTCGCTGTTTCTGACCCGGCCGACGCTCGGCGATTACACCGCCACGCGCGCGGAGCTGGAAACGTCGGCCAACGCACTGTTCGAACGCCTACGGTCAGGCGCGGTCAAGGTCGCGCCGTCGCACCGCTACGCGCTCGCCGACGCGGCCGACGCGCACCGCGACCTGGAGGCGCGCCGCACCACCGGCTCGCTGATCCTGCTGCCTTAGGGGAAATTGGCGGGAAAACTGGGCGGGGCGTTGGGGTCCGCCGGTTGCAACCGGCGGCGCTCGTCGCGCCAAAAGCGATTGCGGTGGCCACCTCCCGGCGGCTGCGCGGCCGGATCACTGCTATTGAAACCCAGGCCATGATGGCCGTGAGGATGAGACTTCAAAATCTTCTGTGCTTCCTGTGGAGATAGGTCGCCATTGTCCACCGCGTTTTGCAGCCTGAGCGCGCGCAAAGCGTTATCGTTACCGGAGGGCAATGGCGCAGGCGCCTCACAAACCGCCACCGCAGGCGCGGCGCACTCTTTGCCGGCTGGCTGCGCATAGGCCGCCGACTGTCCTTGAGAGGTCAGGCCCAGCAACATCACGGTGAAAAAAATCGGTTTCGACTGCATCCCCATCGCGCCAGTTTAGCTATTGTAGGGCAATCCGTGGCAAATCCGGCCACGAATGCAACCCAACTGTAACCTGCCGATTTGTTCGATCCATGTGCTTGATTGGCCAATCAATTAACATTTATGTAGGCTTTGCTGTTGTTAACACTTGAACACACCGGGCATGCCCGGGCCGATTAATTCGCGACTATTCTGACCTCCATGGAAAAAAGCAAAATTCTGGTCATCGACGACGATGCCAAACTGCGAGAGCTGCTGACCCGCTATCTGGATCAGCAAGGTTATGCGATCGACACGCTGCCGGACGCGCGCGACATCGATCGCAAGCTGGCGCGCAACCGGCCCGACCTGCTGGTGCTGGATGTGATGATGCCCGGCGAGGACGGCCTGGCGCTGGTGCGCCGCTTGCGTGCTCAAGGCGAGATGATTCCGGTCATCATGCTCACCGCGCGCGGCGAGGATATCGACCGCATTCTCGGCTTGGAAATGGGCGCCGACGACTACTTGCCCAAACCATTCAATCCGCGCGAACTGACCGCGCGCATCCAGTCCGTGCTGCGCCGCCATCAAGCCACGCCGGCATTGACGGCCAGCCACGACGAAAACGCGCTGATCCGCTTTGGCGATTTTTCGCTCAATCTGGGACAGCGAGAGCTGCGCCTCGACGACAAACCGATCACCCTTACCAGCGCCGAATTCGCCGTGCTGTCCGTGCTGGCGACGCATCCGCGCCGGCCGCTGACGCGCGAGCAACTGATGGAAATGGCGCTGGGCAAAGGCAATGGCGAATCGCTCGACCGCAGCATCGACGTGCATATCTCGCGCCTACGCAAGGCGCTCGATAGCGAGACAGCTGGGCCGCGCTATATTCAAACGGTCTGGGGCTACGGCTACGTTTTCGTGCCTGACGGGCAGGCGCGCGAATAATGATCAGGCGGAAAATCGGCGGCTCGCTGTTTCTGCGGCTGGCGCTCCTGGTCATTTTGACCGTGGTGGCGACACAGTTGATCACATGGTGGATCGTCGTCACCGAACGGCGCGAACTGATCGCCAAGCAGTTCTACAGTCAAGTTATCGACACGCTGGCCGACCTGGAGGGTCGCCTGGACAGCGTACCGGTCGCTAAGCGGCCGGCCTATCTGACCGACTACAACCGGCCATGGTTGACTCAGTTGTTGCCGGCCGACGCCGATAAGGGACGTACTTTTTCCACACACCTGACCGATTTCGAAACCTTGGTGACCTCGCGCTTGAGCCAAGGGATGGGGCACACGCCGACGGTCAAGATCCTGGAATCGCCGGCGCAGCGGCGCCAACTGTGGATTTCGGTGCGCGTGCTCGGCGCGCCGTATTGGCTGGTGGTGCCGATGGGCCGCTTCCGCGACCATGTGGTCGGGTCGATGTCGCTCGCGGCGCTGTTGGCATCGCTCTGTGCGATTCTGGTGGCCTCCGCCATCGCTTGGCGTACCACCATGCCGATCAGCCGCGTGGTCAAAGCGTCCCGCGCCCTATCGCAAGGCCGCATTCCGGAGCCGCTCGACGAACGCATCGGCTCCAGCGAGATCCGCGCCCTGACCAAGGGCTTCAACGGCATGGCCCGATCGCTTGAAGCCGCCGCCAGTGAACGGCGACTGATGCTGGCGGGGCTATCGCATGACTTGCGCACACCGCTGACCCGGCTCAAATTGATGGTCGAGCTGCAGGGAGATAACGCCGACGCCAGCGGCATGCTCAGCGACATCGACGAGATGTCCGGCATCGTGCGCCAATTCATCGACTTCGCCCGCAGCGAGGAAAAACCGCGCAGCGAACCGGTGGCGCTGGCCGAGTTGGCCAGCAGCGTGGTGGCGCGCTTCCGCCGCGAACATCTCGACGTCCAAATCAGCGTCGCCGCCGAACCCGAGATCGTTGCCGACCCGCTGGCGCTGGAGCGCCTGCTGAGCAATCTGATCGACAACGCTCGCCGTTACGGCCAAGCGCCGGTCGTGGTGCAGGTCGACCGCGACGGCGATCATGCGCTGTTGTCGGTCCTCGACCATGGCCATGGCATCCCACCGGATCTGCGCCAAGCGGCGCTGGCGCCGTTCGAGCGCCTGGCCGCTCACCGCGGCACCGACGGCGGCAGCGGCTTGGGTCTCGCCATCGTGGCGCGCATCGTCAAGCAGCATCAGGGCGAACTGATCTTTGCCGATGGCGAACACGGCGGCTTCAAGGTCACCGCGCGATTGCCGATGCCGGAGGCCGGCTGACGTTTCACGTGAAACCGACCACCCGGAATGGCCGTTGGACGGCCGTTTTTCTTGCCATCAGGATCGCCGCTAAGTGTTATGCGAACATGATGAAATACCCTGTCCGCGCAGGTTGGACCGCGGCGTAGCGGCTGGCTAGGCTGGAGGCTCCTTTGAATCGCTTCTCCACTGCCCCAACGGCCAGGCTAGCGCCTGGCCGGCATATTGTTTCGCACGGGGGCTGCAGGGAAACCGCAAGGTCCCTGGACGCTTTCATTCGTGGAGAAGCGAGCGTAAGGACAGCCCCCACCCTCTGCTAGGGTGGATCTCAATCTGGATAGGAGGTACATCATGGCTGCCACGCTCGATCTGTCCCGTCTCATTGCCTTGCACGCCCGTCTCACCCACATGCGCCAAACCGCGCCCGAACTGTTGCTCGCCATCGGCCTGGACGCTTGGCTGCTGGAGTTCGATCTGCTGGTCGAAGGGTCGGCACGAGAGGACATCGCGGCCTAACGCCGGTCACAGGCGATAAAAAACGGCAGCCGAGGCTGCCGTTTTTTATTTATCGCAGGGACCAAAATAACGCGAGCGCCCAATACACGCATGACATCCGCCACGACTATTCAGTGACGGAGCAAATCGAGCTCCTGCTCGGAGAGGCCAGTACATTGCATGACGACAATACGGTCTATACCGTTCATGAGCATGGCACGCGCCACTTCTTGCCGCCCTTCTTGCCGCCCTTCTTGACGGCCTTTCTGCGCGCCCTTCTCGATGCCCTCCTGGATGCCCTTCTGCCGGGCCTCCTCACGGAGTCTTTCTGCAATGGTCATGACAACCTCCTCGTACTGCGGCGCGCTGTGCGCCAGAGCATCCAACAACACGTTCGGCTGGGTCGTATCGCCAGCCAGCAGCATGTAATTAATTAAACTTTCC
>NZ_JAFAND010000057.1 GCF_019232825.1 Paludibacterium sp.
AAGGGGGCGCGAGCCCCCTTTTTGCATGTTGAGGAACACCGCGATGGAACGCTGGACACCGCACGTGACAGTGGCGGCGCTGATCGAGCGCGACGGCCGTTTTCTGTTGGTGCGAGAACAAACCGCCGCCGGCATCCGCTTCAACCAGCCGGCCGGCCACTTGGAGCAGGGCGAACAGCTGGTCGACGCCGTGGTGCGCGAGGCGCTGGAGGAAACCGCCTGGCAGGTGACGCCGCAAGCGCTCTTGGGCATCTATCAGGCCGAGTCGTTCGACCGCGCCATCACCTATCTGCGCTTCGCCTTCATCTGCCAGGCTGAGCGGGAAGTCACCGGCCGGCCGCTGGACGACGGCATTCTCGATACCCACTGGCTCACGCCGGCGGAAATCCGCGCGCGCCAGAGCCAGTTGCGCAGCCCCGCCGTGCTCTGCTGCATCGACGATTACCTGGCGGGCCAACGCTACCCGCTGTCGCTGATTCAGACCCTGGCTTGATCCTTTCCGGGGTCGTCTCCATCTTGGTATAATCTTCGGTTTTTAAACGCATTCTGGTAGGAAGGATTTCCCGTGACGGGCAAAAAGCGCATTGTCGTCGGCATGTCGGGCGGCGTGGATTCATCGGTAACGGCATGGCTTCTCAAGCAGCAGGGCCATGAAGTCATCGGCGTGTTCATGCAGAACTGGGAGGACGACAACGACGGCGATTATTGCTCGATCAAGCAGGATTCGCTGGATGCGCTGTCGGTGGCCGACATCGTCGGCATCGACATGGAAATCGTCAATTTCGCCAAAGAGTACAAGGACCGCGTCTTCGCCTACTTCCTGGCGGAATACTCGGCCGGCCGCACCCCTAACCCGGACGTGCTGTGCAATGCCGAGATCAAGTTCAAAGCATTTCTCGACTACGCCATGCAGCTCGGCGCCGATTGCATCGCCACCGGCCATTACGCGCGCAAGCTCGTGCGCGACAACCGCCACTACCTAATGAAGGCGGTCGACGACACCAAGGACCAAAGCTACTTCCTCTACCGCTTGAATCAGTCGCAGCTGTCGAAGGCGCTCTTTCCGCTGGGCGACATCCGCAAGAGCGAGGTTAGGCGCTTGGCGCATGAAGCCGGCCTGCCGACCGCGGCCAAGAAGGACAGCACCGGCATCTGCTTCATCGGCGAGCGGCCGTTCCGCGAGTTTCTGCAGCGCTATTTGCCGACGAGCCCGGGCGAGATGATCACGCCCGAAGGCAAGGTGATGGGCGAACACATGGGGCTGATGTACTACACGCTGGGTCAGCGCAAGGGGCTCGGCATCGGCGGCCAGGGCGAACCGTGGTTCGTCGCCGGCAAGGACATCCCCGCCAACCGCCTGATCGTGGTGCAAGGCCACGACCACCCGATGCTGTTGAAGCACACGCTCGACATGGCCGATTTGAGCTGGACGCTCGACGCCGCGCCGGAAGCGGGCGATTACACGGCAAAAAACCGCTACCGCATGCCGGATGCCGAATGCGTGCTGTCGCCGGTGGAGAACGGCCAAGCCAGGCTGACGTTCCGCGACCCGCAGTGGGCGGTGACGCCGGGCCAGTCGGCCGTGCTCTACGATGGCGATATCTGTCTGGGCGGCGGCATCATCATGTAGCGTTATGGTGCGTTGCTTCGCGAACGCACCCTACAGCGCATCGTAGCGTGCATTCGCCGCAGGCAATGCACGTTCGTTCAGATCAGGCCGAGGTCTGAGCCAGCTTCAGTTTGCCCGCGAGCCAGGTGTGGTCGTAGCTGACGATCTCGAACGGGTTGCCGAACGGATCGACGAAGGAAATCGAACAGAAAAAATGATGATCGCGCACCGAATCGCGCGCGATGGTCACGCCATCGCGGCTAGCGACACGCTCGCCGGCCAGACGATCGATCCAATCCAGAAAATCCTGCCCGCCGACCACGAACGCCACCGATCCCGGCAGCTCATTGGCCGTTTCCGACTGGCTGACGGCAAAGCGCACCGTGCCGCTGGGATTGGCCAGCATGGTGACGGCATGCGGTTCGTCCTGCAGCGGGCGGTAGCGCGGATCGGGATGCAGCCCAAGCACGCGCTGATACCAGGCAATCGCCTTGCTCGCGTCGGAAACGCAGATATGGATATGGTCAATCTTTCCTAACGACAACATGCTGTTCCTTTATTTCTTTTTACTTCGCATCACCGGACTGACACCGGTTATTTAAGCATAGGCGCCAGATAGCGTCCCGTATGACTCTGCGGATGCGCGGCCAGCGCCTCCGGCGTGCCGCTGG
The DNA here is from genome assembly GCF_019232825.1 of Paludibacterium sp. Lineage (GTDB taxonomy): Bacteria > Pseudomonadota > Gammaproteobacteria > Burkholderiales > Chromobacteriaceae > Paludibacterium. The sequence goes on from NZ_JAFAND010000057.1 coordinate 2,281, forward strand.
CGATGATGCGCCCGCCGCCGCCACCGCCTTCCGGCCCGAGATCGATCAGCCAGTCGGCTGTTTTGATCACGTCCAGATTATGTTCGATCACCACCACCGTGTTGCCGTTCTCGCGCAAGCGGTGCAACACCTGCAGCAACAGGTCGATGTCGTGGAAATGCAACCCGGTGGTCGGCTCGTCCAGAATATACAGCGTGCGGCCGGTATCGCGCTTGGACAATTCCAGCCCCAGTTTGACGCGCTGCGCCTCGCCGCCGGACAGCGTGGTGGCGGACTGGCCAAGACGGATATAGCCGAGGCCCACGTCCATCAGCGTCTGTAGCTTGCGCGCCACGGTCGGCACCGCGCTGAAGAATTCCAGCGCCTGCTCCACCGTCATTTCCAGCACTTCGTCGATGCTCTTGCCCTTGTAGCGCACTTCCAGCGTTTCGCGGTTGTAGCGCTTGCCGTGACAGACGTCGCACGGCACGTAGATATCCGGCAGGAAGTGCATCTCCACCTTGAGCACGCCGTCGCCCTGACAAGCCTCGCAACGGCCGCCCTTGACGTTGAACGAGAAACGCCCGGGGCCGTAGCCGCGCTCGCGTGCCATCGGCACGCCGGAGAACAGCTCGCGGATCGGGGTAAAGAGCCCGGTGTAGGTGGCGGGGTTGGAGCGCGGCGTGCGGCCGATCGGGCTTTGATCGACGTTGATCACCTTGTCCAGATGCTCCAAACCGGTGATATCGCGGTACGGCGACGGCTCTTCCGAGGCGCCGTTGAGTTCGCGCGCGGCGATCTTGTACAGCGTATCGTTGATCAGCGTCGATTTGCCCGAGCCCGACACGCCGGTGACGCATACCAGCATGCCCAGCGGCAGATCCAGTGTCACGTCCTGCAGATTGTTGCCGCTCGCGCCCATCAGGCGCAGTACGCGGGCCGGATCGACCTCGCGCCGCGTCGCCGGCACTTCGATCTTGCGCCGGCCGGACAGGAATTCGCCGGTCACCGACGTCGTGCATGCCGCCACTTCCTTCGGCGAGCCGGCAATCAGCACCTGGCCGCCATGCTCGCCGGCCCCCGGCCCCATGTCGACGACGTAATCGGCGCTGCGGATGGCATCCTCGTCGTGCTCGACCACGATCACACTGTTGCCCAGGTCGCGCAGGCGCACCAGCGTCGCCAGCAGCCGGTCGTTGTCGCGCTGATGCAGGCCGATCGACGGTTCGTCCAACACGTACATCACCCCGGTGAGGCCCGAGCCGATCTGGCTCGCCAGACGGATGCGCTGCGCCTCGCCGCCGGACAGCGTGTCGGCCGAGCGCGCCAGACACAGATAATCCAGGCCGACGTTATTGAGGAAGGACACGCGCTCGCTCACTTCCTTGACGATTTTTTCCGCCACCGCCTGCTTCTGGCCGCTGAAAACCAACCCTTCGAAGAACGTGGCCGCATCGCGCAGCGACATCAGGTTGATGTCGTGCAGCGAGCGCCCCGCCACCAGCACGTGGCGCGCTTCCAGGCGCAGACGCGTGCCCTGGCAGTGCGGGCACGGCTGATTGTTTTGATACTTGGACAATTCCTCGCGCACCGCGCTGGAGTCGGTTTCGCGATAACGGCGTTCCAAATTGGGCAGAATGCCCTCGAACGGATGACTGCGGCCGAAGCGCGTGCCGCGCTCCGACATATACATGAACTCGATGCTCTCGCGGCCCGAGCCGTTGAGCACCACATGCCGCACCCGCTCCGGCAAGATCTCGAACGGCAGATCGATGTCGAAGTCGTAATGCGCCGCCAGCGACTGCAGCATCTGGAAATAAAATTGATTACGCCGGTCCCAGCCCTTGATCGCGCCGGAAGCCAGCGACAGCTCGGGGTGCGCCACCACGCGCTTGGGATCGAAGAAGGTCAGTTCCCCCAAACCATCGCATTTGGGACAGGCGCCCATCGGGTTGTTGAACGAGAACAACCGTGGCTCAAGCTCCGGCAAGCTATACGAGCAGATCGGGCAAGCGAACTTGGCCGAGAACCATTGCTCGGCGCCGCTATCCATCTCCACCGCGATCGCCCGCCCCTCGGCGTGACGCAGCGCCGTCTCGAAACTCTCCGCCAGGCGTTGCTGCATGTCCGGCCGCACTTTGATGCGGTCGACCACCACCTCGATGGTGTGCTTCTTGTTCTTGTCGAGCTTGGGCACGGCATCGAGCTCAAGCACATCGCCGTCGACGCGCACGCGCACGAAGCCCTGAGCGCGCAACTCCTCGAACAGGTCGATGTTTTCCCCCTTGCGCCCCACCACAACCGGCGCCAGGACCATCACCCGCGCGCCTTCCGGCATGGCCAGCACATGGTCGACCATTTGCGACACCGTCTGCGACGACAGCGGCACGCCATGCTCCGGGCAATGCGGGTCGCCGACGCGGGCGTACAACAGACGCAGGTAGTCGTGAATTTCCGTCACCGTGCCCACGGTAGAGCGCGGGTTGTGGCTAGTGGCCTTCTGCTCGATGGAGATCGCCGGCGACAGCCCCTCGATCAGGTCGACGTCGGGCTTTTCCATCAACTGCAAGAATTGGCGCGCGTAGGCCGACAACGATTCGACGTAGCGGCGCTGCCCTTCGGCGTACAGCGTATCGAACGCCAGCGACGACTTGCCGGAGCCGGACAGACCGGTGATGACGATCAACTGATGCCGCGGCAAGTCGAGATTGATGTTCTTGAGATTGTGCGTACGGGCGCCACGAATGCGAATGGTTTCCATGCCTCACTCACAGGATCGGAGAACCTGATAATATACCTGACTTGTGGATGGCAACTCTACTCGCATCTTGGGGAACGCCATTTTTTGTCATTCGAATAGCGACGCACAGCCCCGTAAATACATGAATCCGCTTGAACTTCGTGCCAGCCTCGGCCTTGCTGGCGTTTATGCCCTGCGCATGCTGGGCATGTTCCTCATCCTTCCCGTGTTCGCGCTCTACGCAAAAACCCTGCCCGGCGCCAGCAGCCCGACCTGGATCGGCATCGCCCTCGGCAGCTACGGTTTGACCCAGGCGCTGCTGCAATTGCCGTTCGGCATGTGGTCCGACCGCATCGGACGCAAGCGGGTCATCTATTTCGGCCTGGTGCTGTTCGCCATCGGCAGCTTCGTCGCCGCCAACGCGCACGACATCGGCTGGCTGATCGTCGGCCGCGTCATCCAGGGCTCCGGCGCCATTTCGGCGGCCGTGACCGCACTGTTGGCCGACCTGACGCGCGAGGAAAACCGCACCAAAGCGATGGCGATGATCGGCATGAGCATCGGCACCACCTTCGCCGTCAGCCTAGTGATCGGCCCGGTGCTCGGGCACTGGATCGGCGTCAACGGCATCTTCGCGCTGACCGGCGTGTTGACGCTGATGGCGCTCATCGGCGTCAAATACATCATTCCCGACCCGGTCATCTCGCGTTTCCACTCCGATACCGAAACCAACACCAGCCGCTTGATGGACGTGCTGAAAAACCCGCAGCTGTTGCGGCTCAACTTCGGCATTTTCGCGCTGCACGGCGCGCAAATGGCAATGTTCGTGGTCATCCCGTTCGCGCTGATCAGCACCGGCCACCTCGACAAACAGCATCACTGGGAGGTCTATTTGCCGGTCACGCTCGGCGGCTTCCTGCTGATGGTGCCGGCGATCATCTATGCCGAGACGCGCAACAAGCTCAAACAGGTATTCGTCGGCGCCGTGGCGCTGATGACCGTGGCGCAGCTCGGCATGGCCTTCGCGTTGACCTCGTTCTGGTGGATCGTCGCCTGGCTCGGCGCCTATTTCATCGCCTTCAACATCCTCGAAGCCACACTGCCGTCGATCATCTCCAAGATCGCGCCAGCGGATGCCAAAGGAACGGCGATTGGTGTGTATAATACCGCCCAGTCTTTCGGCCTTTTCCTGGGCGCTGCCGCCGGCGGGCTGCTGTACACCCACTTCGGCAGCACCGGCGTATTCAGCTTTACCGGCCTGATGATGATCAGCTGGCTCGTCATGGCCATGACCATGGTGCCGCCGGAACCGGTCAAGTCGATGATGTTCCACATCGGCGAGAACTGGCGCGGCAATCCGATCGAGCTTTCGCGCATGCTGACGCTGCAACGCGGCGTCAAAGAGGCGGTCGTCATGCTGGAAGAACGCGTGGCCTATCTCAAGGTATCCCAGAAGGACTGGGACGAGGCCTCGGTACAACAATTGATTCAGGAGACCAACTAAATGGCGTCCGTCAACAAAGTCATTCTCGTCGGCAACCTCGGCCGCGACCCGGAAGTGCGCTACATGCCCTCCGGCGACGCGATCGCCACGTTGTCGATTGCCACCACCGACAGCTGGATGGACAAGCAGTCCGGCCAGCGCCAAGAACAAACCGAATGGCACCGCGTGGTGTTCTTCGGCAAGACCGCCGAAGTGGCCTCGCAATACCTGAAGAAGGGTTCGCAAGTCTACGTCGAAGGCTCGATCCGCACCCGCAAGTGGCAGGATAAGGAAACCGGCCAAGACCGCTACAGCACCGAAATCCGCGGCGACCGCATGCAGATGCTGGGCGGCAAGAGCGGCGGCGGCAGCGCGCCGATGGAAGGTGGCGACGATTACGGCGGCGGTTACCAGGGCCAGGGCGGCGGCTATCAAGGCGGCGGCCGCCAGGAAGCGCCGGCAGCCGCGCCGGCCGCGCCGCGCCGTCAGGAATCGCGCCCGGCGCCGAAGCTCGACGACATCGACGACGATATTCCGTTCTGACCCGAAAGGTTATGACGACACAAAAACCCCAGCCATTGATTTGGCTGGGGTTTTTTGCATTTCGTACATAAGCCCCTCGTTGCCCCCCTGCTGGATTGTACAAGCGGCGATCTACGCCGCCGCTCTAGCTGCTCATTTCTCACTGGCAGAAAACAGCTTTTATGTTGTATATTCACATAACAACGCAAAAGTTGTTTTTTACAAATACAATCCATAGGGTGTAAAACAAGAAAAACAATATTAAGATTGTATTCGACGAATGACTCTGCGCCCAACACCAGGAGCCCCCATGGAATATCCCGTTCAAACCAACAACCAGTTACATCCCTACCTACTGGGATTCCGTAAGGCGGCCGGCTACACGCAAACCCAGATGGCGCAACGGTTGAACATTACCCAGCAGCGCTATGCAAGGCTAGAAGCTCGGCCAGAAGCCGTCAGCCTGGAACAGCTCTTGAAAGTATTTCAGCTGCTAGGCGTAGACTTTGTATTGCGACCGGCCGCCAGAGGAACCGCCCCACAAGATGGGGAGCGTCCCGACACCATTCAGCCACCCATGACAACGCAGACAGATCGTTGGTAAACATGGCAAAGAGCACCACCCTGAATGTTTGGATGAACGGCTTCCTGGTTGGCAATTGGTCCAAAACACGCACCGGGGACACATTTCAATACGCACCCGATTGGCTAGACAGCGATGCCAGACGTCCACTATCACTGTCCATGCCGTTTCCACCGGGAAACATCGCCTACCGCGGGCCACAGGTCACCAGCTACTTTGACAACCTGCTGCCCGATAGCGAGCCTATACGTCGTCGCCTGGCTAGCCGTTACAAAACGGCAGGTCTGGATGCCTTTGCCATGCTGACCGAACTGGGCAGGGACTGCGTCGGCGCAATCCAATTGCTGCCGGATGGCGTCACTCCCACCGGCATTCAGCAGATCACGGCCGCACCACTACCCGATAGCGCCGTGGCAGAACGACTTCGACAAGCCGTCACCCCCCCCGCGCTTGGAGGGGCACATGAAGCATTCGACTTGCGCCTGTCGATTGCCGGCGCCCAGGAAAAAACGGCACTCTTGTTTCATCAAGGCCAGTGGCAACTACCGCAAGGGAGCACGCCGACTACACACATTTTCAAGCTGCCGCTCGGCCTGATCGCAGGGATACAAGCCGATATGTCGGATTCGGTCGAAAATGAATGGCTGTGCTCCAAAATCGTCGAGGAATATGGACTACCGATTGCCCATTGCGACATCGGCCGGTTTGAAGACCAAAAAGCACTGATTGTAACCCGCTTCGATCGGCGTATTGCCGGCGATGGTTCTTGGTTCATTCGCCTTCCCCAGGAGGATTTGGCTCAGGCAACCGGCACACCGCCGCACAAAAAATATCAAAGCGACGGCGGGCCAGGCATAACGGACATCATGAACCTTCTCTTGGGTTCCGTGAATGC
>NZ_JAFAND010000068.1 GCF_019232825.1 Paludibacterium sp.
GACAGCGCCGACAGCAGGTTGTTTTGATCGGTCAGTTGCGAGCCGTAGTTGTATGACGGACCGAGGGCTTTGGAAGTGAAGCCGGTGGTGATGGCGGATTGGCAGGCGGCGGATAGCACGGCGATTTGACCGGTTTGAGTCTGTGCGAGCGTCGGCGCCGGCGGCCAACTGCTCGTCACATCAACCCATTCTTGGTCGATAGCAAGGCTGTTCATCAGGGCGACTTGCGCCGGGTCGGTGTCGTCGAAGCCGTGGACAGCATCGTTTGCGTCTTTGAAATATTGCATGGTCATTATCGTAGCTCCATCCAGTATTGAATACAGCTACCCACATTACTGCTAACCATGTACGACGCACCGGGTGGCACAACCGCAAATGCCGAACCTGACGGACCATAGGATGCTTGATATGGGAACATGGAAACTGCTCCTCCGTTAACGTACAGATATGCGGCAGTGTTAAATCCGGTAGAGCCGGCCATAAGTGACACAACGATTGGTCTGCCGGTCGTGTTGTAGTAGGTGGTGCCTGCTGCTCTGCTCGCCGTCACGTTCTGCCACGTCTGACCCACCCCAAGACCGATCAGGTTTTCCCCTGCAAACCCACCAACGCCAGCACCAACAGCCGGTGCCGTCGCCCATGCCCCCGCCGTTGCCTCGGTGATCGTCGTATAACCTACGATCTTGAACGCCACGTTGGTCAACGCGACGGCGCTATACACCACACCGGCGCTGGTTGCGCTGCTGCTGATCGCCGTGGTGCTGACAAGCAGCGATTCATCCAAGTTGATTGACCCGTTGGTAATGTTGACCACCCCAAGCGATTCACTCGAACCATTCCACAGCGACAACCAAACCAGCGTGCTTGGAATACCGCTCGCACTGCCCAGCGTCGCGCCGTTCGGTACCGTCAACGACAGGTTTGCGGTATTGGTTACTTGGGTGGGCACACCGCCGCTTTGCGTCAAACTCCGGTACACCTTCGAATAGGGAGACAACACACCGGTGAGTGCATTGGCGGCCACGCTGGCGGTAAACGGCGCGATCGATCCGGCCGAGCCGGCGTTGGTGAACTGCATCGCATCGGCACCCGCAACCTGCAGCGCCCCCATGACGCCAGAGGCGTCGCTTCTGATTCCTGCGGACATAATTAGTTCCCCAATGCAATCCAGTTAACGTTGATCCCATTGGAAGCTCCGGAGGATGCGACGTATGAACTAATGGCCACCGAACTCTTTGAGGGTGCCGCAGCGCTTACGGTCGCATTACCTGCCTGATAATTTGCTGCCAATATCTGCAAACATGCATTAGGGAACGGCGCAGGAAACGTAACCGTCCCAGAACCACTGGAGGTGGTTACAGTACCGAACTGCAAAATGTAACCACCCGGCAACTGAATGGCGGTGCCGTTCGCGTTAGAGACAACGCCTGAGCCAGAACCGAGCGAGCCGAGGCCTAGCTGCCCAAGCGCATTGATCATGGCCACCTGGACAGACGGCGTGCCTGGCGCGCCCATGTAGAGGCTGGCCGAGCCGTTATTGGCACTGGTATCGAGCACCAGATTATTGGCGGCCGTGCCGCTGGCGCCGACCTGGACTTGAGAACCGAGGACTTTGGACATTATGCGACCCTCGCCATAGTAAAAAATGTATAGAGCGTACCAGCGGTGCCTGCATCGTGAGCCCGTACCACCGAACCTGCAGCGACGTAGCCGACCCACGATACTGATTGGCTGTTCCCTGGAGTTGTAGCGGCTAAATTCAAGATATTTGCAGCATTTATGTACATGATCGCCGCAGATAACTGATTAGCGTTCAGGGAAAGCCCAATGACAGAGCCGGAAGAAAAATTATCGCTATATGTGATTGCGTAGACTCCACTCGTATTGACCGTAAACGAGGCGCCGTTTACAGCCGAATCCGTATAGGTAATGTCACTCCCTTGATTGACAACCACATTGGAAAAACGACGAATCATGGTATTGGTCGAGCCATAGCCGTTAGCTGTATTCAGCTGCACCATGGATTGCGGCGTCGTTACGTTCGGTGTGCTACCCAGCGTCGTCTGTCCCGACACGCTCAATTGCGGCGTGGCCACGCCGCTACCGGTTATCGAAGTCGCCATTTAGTTCACCACCCATACGGAGCCTGACGGAACAGTTACCGTCACGCCATTGTTGATCGAGACCGGCCCGGCGCTTTGCGCGTTGCTATTGACCGGAATGCTGTAGTTGGTCGTCACGGTCTGGCCGTTCAACTCAAAAATCTGGTCGTTGCCGCCGCCGGTGGCGCCGCCGCCGATATTTCCCCAAGTCGTTGTGTTCGGATAAAAGCCTTCGAACTGATTGGTATCGGTGTTGAAACGTACCGACGGTCCTGCCGGAGAGGCCGTGCGCTGCGCGCTATTGCCGGCGGGAAGTTGCGCAGAGCCGGTGGGCGTATCACGGCTGATGGCGTTCGGCAGCGTGGCAAAGAAAGGCGCGCCAGGATCGGCCGCGATATTTCCCGCAACGATCTGCGTCTGGCCGTAAGCCACTGTCACCACGTAAATGCCGGCACAGCCGCTATCCGGCGGCGGCGTGGTTTGCATACCCGTCGTTGCAGCCGCACCCGCCTTGGTCTGCACCACCGCCACACCCTTGCGCGCGGTGTTTTGCGCTTGGCTGTTGTTGCCTTGGCCTGCAAACTGCTGCGCCGGGTTGGCGCTGTTGTAGTACGGCAGCAGGCTGGCGTTGGTGTCGTTGTCCTGATAGCCGATCTGAATCAGATAATTAATCGACTGACCGCTGGTGGCCGGTGCGGTCAACGTCAGCGTCGCGGGGTCCAACAACAACCCCTGCTTGACGATCTGATGCACGCTGTCGGCGCTGAGCGTGGAGAACGCGGTCGAGTCGACGTTCTGCAGGCTGTAAATCTCGCCCGGCGCCACGTTGACTTGCAACGAGGCCGGTGAGGACGGCGTCACGGCGAAGCCGTTGACCACCGTGTTGATGCCGAGCACGCCGGCGGCCAATTTGCCCAGCGCGATCATGATGTCCCGGCTGCCCTGCAGCAGGGTTGTTTCCGGCAGGATCTGGCCGGGATAGACGATTTGACGGTCCATGGAAACCTCAAATGAAAAAGCCGCCCGAAGGCGGCCAAATTGAATTGTCTTTAGTTACTCAGATGTTGGCGGGGTAAGCTGGCTCAACCGGTAACGTCTCCGGCACAGCCGCGGGTGGTTCCTGCTCAAGGATTGCGCGCAGTGCGCGGCGCCATGTCGCATAGGTCACGACGTCAGCAGCGGAGAAGGAGGTATGCCCCAGAGCAACAGCTTCGACAACACGGAGCATGGTGCAGTCCGAACGGGCGAGCGCCGCTTGGGCCCTCCCCTGATGGGCGGCCCATGCCTGAGCGGTAGTTGGCACGTGAAGCTGCAATGCATGCACTTGCTCCTCAGGTAATAGCACCATGCCATGGGGCCAACTCGGAAGCGTTTGCGCTACGCCGCCCATGTCATCATGCAAGACGCCGTTTTTATCTTTCCAGATCGCCATTGGTCTGCTCTCCTCACCGAAGCTCGTACCATTGCGAGAGACCATTACTGCCTGTGACATTGATCGAATACGAAACCCCAGGAGGGACAATCGCTGTTCCACTCGATGCAGTGTTAAGTGGTGTGCTATTGAAGTTTATCGTCGTGCCGCCCACCACGAAGTACGCGCCGCCGGAGCCGCCATTAATATAGGCAAGAACGGTAATAGGTTTTCCCGTGGTGTTGTAATACGTCATGCCCGCAACACGGATTGGAACAACGTTCTGCCAGGTCTGCCCATAGCCCAAGGCATTAATCAGCCCCGCGCCATTTTTCCCCGTTTGGTTGTATTGATAAGCCGTGGCACTGCTGATGTTCGATGCACCTGCCTGACACTCGCCGACATACAACCGGTTCACAGCGGTCATCGTCGGGTTGTTACCTGCCGACAAGCTCGGCCCAGTGATGCTGTACATCTTGCCTTCGGCGATGCTGTACCAGTCGCTTGAATAGCAGGACGTCGCTAACGACTTTGCATTGATTGGGGGTGTGTAGGTAGCACCGTTCGGATGATCGCAGTACGGTGCGAATTCAAACTCATCCACATGCCCAGCAAAGAAAGTGTTAGCCGTGTTGTAATTGATCGCCCCAATAATTAAACCAGTCGGCGCCGCACAGATTTTTGCCGAAGAAACGATCGCCTGATCCACCATTCCATTCACATACACAAAGTACTTTCCTGCAACAGCATCAAAGGTAATTTCAACAAAATATTGCGAGCCAACAGCGAGTGCCGTAGAGCCCGACGTACCACTGGCAATATCCCAGGTCGAGCCAGTGCTCGATAGATAAAGGAAGGTTTTTGCGTTCGACATCTCCAACGAAATACCGAACCCAGATACGTTCACTACGTTGAAAAACGTTTGTGTCCCAGATACAGATGTCGGATTGAACCATCCTCTAATTGACCAGCTCCCGTTTGGCACCCCGATAATAGAGGGGATCTTGGCATAGTCTGTCGAACCGTTCAGTTTTAGGGACGACGAGCCAAATTTGCTGACTGACGTATCTAGCTGTGCAGAGCCATAGAGGACCACAGGATTGCCAAAGTCATCCACAGTCGAAGTCGATCCGTTAGTCCCCTCGAAATGCAACAACGCCTGCGCACTCTGCTGATAGGTATACCCATACTGAGGCGGCGCCAACGTCGCCCCCAACGTCACGGCGCCATTGCCGGTTCGATTGGCATACAAAAACGACAAATTGTTCGCCGCCACCGCCGGGAAGACCTGGTCGGCGGTCAGATAGCACGGCAGGTCGGATTGCCCGCCTGCGTTGTAACCGGCGGCGAAAGTCATCGCCACCGGTACCGCACTGGCCAGCAGAGTCGGTTGCAAACCATTGCCGGTGCCAACGCAGGCGGCTTGGCCATTGCTCAGCGCGCCGGTCTGCACCGTCTGGCGCACCTGCGGCGAGGCGATCTGCGGCACCGCCACGCCGGTTGCCGGGTTCAGCAAGATCCAGCGCGACAGCGTCGCGTCCCACTGCAACGTGATCCAGTGCCCCGCCCCGGCGATATCTCCCGCGACCAGCGGCAGGCCATTGCCTTTGACGATGACGGCCGGGGTAATCACCGCGGGATTGGGGGTAAAGGTTGGTGTGGTGGTGGCATTAGCCGTGCTCGGCCGCACAGTGAAGGTCGGCGCCCCAGCCGCCAGGGTCGTGGCGGTCACTGCGGGGGTAAAACTCGCGGTCAGCGCGTCGGACGTACCACCAGCAACCGCCGCACTATAGGCATCTTGCTGGCTCTCGATCTGCCCTGCCTTCTGCAACAACGTCTCCGTCAGCAACGGCGCCCCGGCATACACCGAGATATTGCCCGCGGTGATCTGGCTCTGGCCGTAGTTCACCGTCACCACATAGGCGCCGACGAAGCCGGCGTCGGGCGCAGGGGTGGTTTGACTGCCGCTGGCGGCGGCGATGCCGGCCTTGGCTTGCACCAGCGCCACGGCCTTGCGCGCGGTGTTCTGCGGCAGGTTGTTGTTGCTTTGGCCGGACAGCGGCTGCTGCGGGTTGGCGATGTTGAAGTACGGCAGCACCGCGGCGTTGGCGTCTTGCTCCTGAAAGCCGATCTGGATCAGATAGTTGACCGACTGGCCATAGGCGCTTGGCGCGGACAGTGTCAGCGGCACGGCGTCGAGTGACAGCCCCTGCTTCATCACCGGGTGCAAGCTGTCGGCGGCCAGACTGCCGAAGGGGTTGTTGTCGAGGTTTTGCCAGCTGTAGATTTCGCCCGGCGCGGCCACGACTTGCAGCGACGCAGGGTTGCTCGGCGCGACGGCGAAGCCGTTGATCAGCGTGTTGCCGCCGAACAGCGCGGCGGACAGCTTGGCCAGGCCGAGCATGGCGTCCTTGCTCATCTGCAGCAAGGTGGTGTCGGGCAGGATCTGGCCCGGATAGATAAGTTGGCGGTCCATGTTGTTCCCACAAAAAAGGGCCCGCGGGCCCGTTGATTGACGGTTAGTTGGCGATGCTGACCCAGACCGTGGCGCCGATCGGCTTGACGGCCTCCACGGCGGCCAAGAGGTCGGCATCCGACACCGGCGGCGTCAGCTGTACCGAGCCGGCCACGGCGCTGCCGCTATTCATGCCGAACGACCAAGTGGCGACGCCAGGCCAGCCGGCCGGGCCGCTATAGGGCGGCCGGTAGGCGGTGACGAAAGCTTGGTACGGTAGCTTGATCGAGCCGACGCGGCCGGTCGCGCCGAGCGCGAAACTGACGCCGAGGCCGCCGACGTCGGCGGGCCGCGCCGGTTCCACCACCATCGGCGCGCGGCCGGTGAGGTCGAGCAGCACCTTGGCGACGGCGGCGTGGGTGGCGCGCTCGCGAAACAGGTTGACCTGCAGGCGGTTGCGGTAGCTGTCGTCGCTTTGGTTGGCATAGCGCGGCAGCGTGGCACCGAAAAAGTCGAGGCCGATCATGTCGAGCCAGCCGCCGCTGGCGCTGCGCAGCCGGGTTTGGTCGCGCGCGAAGGCATACAGGGTGTAACACCAGCTCAGCATCTGGGCGCAGCCGGTCAGCACCGCGTCGCGCACCGGGTTGCTGTCGCCGAACCAGCCTGGCGGCAACAGGCCGCGCAGGCGCTGCATCATGTCTTGTTGGTCGCCTGTCATTTAGTTCACCGTGATCGTGCCAGGCCGGATGACCTGTTTGGGGGTGGCCGCCAAGTCCGCCGTGGCGCCGTTGAGCGTCACGGCGCTGACGTTGGTCACCAGCGGGCTTGCGCCGTAAGCCAGCGCCGCCAGTTGGGTATACGGCAGCAATTGGCCCAGCTTCAGTCCGGCGATGGTGGTTTGCAGCGCGGCGGACACCTGCTGCACCACGTCGTTGTGATTGCCGCTCGGGTCGGTGGTCAGCGTCATGACGACGTTCGCGCTGACCACCTGCGGCGGAAACACCGCGAAACGGCTGGTGAACGGCCGCACCGCGTCGATGGCGCTCGCCGCCGCGGACAGGAACGACGATGGCGGATTGCCGCTGCCGTCGTCGACCACGGCATAGAAAAAGCCGTACAGCGTGTTGCCGTTGTAATCCTGGTTCTCGGTCAACGTGTAGGTCACGCCTTGCTGCATGCTGGCCAGCGCGTAGCCGATCGCCGATTTGGTGGCTTTCGACAGCGAGGACACCCATTGCACGAAGCGGGCGCGGAAGGCGGCGTCGGTTTCCGGGTCTTGACCATTGGCGAAGGCAGTGGCGTTGCTCACCGTATCGACGCCGGCGATGCTGCCGACGATGATGCCGACGGTGCCGGCCAGCGCATTGCCGGCGGCCCCGGCGGTCGAGGCCAGCACCGGCACGGTCAGCGAGGCGGTGCCGGCCGGCAGCAGGTAGCCGTTCAGCGTGGCGTTGAAGGCCGGATTATTGCTGTCGGCGATCACGTTGTACTGCTGCGAGCCGTCCATGGTGGCGACGATCGCCCCCAAGGGGATCAGCGCGGCGTTGCCGGGCGTGAAGCGGGCGAAGGTCACCTGGCCCGAGGCCTGCACCGCCGACAAGCGGGTAAAGCCGAAGTCGGCCATCCAGCTGTCCAGATCGGCGCCGGAACAGGTGGCGGCCCGGGTCGTCGCCAGCAGGTTGAGAATCAGCTGCTGCAGCCATTGCGCCACGCCGGCGTTGGCCTGCGTGATCGCCAGCATCAGCGAGCCGACAGTAAAGTCGACCAGCGCGGCCGCGCGGCCCTGGATGGCCGTGACCTGGTCGCTCACCAGGGTGGAGAAGTCTTTCAGGTTCAGCGTTGCCATGATTTAACTCACATCGAAGGAAAGCGTGGTGGGTTCGCCGCTGGGCGCGTCGGTGTATTGAATATCCACCGACAGCGTGTCGTTGTCGGCGCGCAGGGTGACGGCGGGCGGCGGGTCGGCCGCCACGCACGCCTCCAGGGCGAGCTGGCCGCGAATGCGCGCGGCGACCTGGGCCGGGTTGCTGACCGCGCCGACCTCGCTGCCCAAGCCAGCGCCATAATCCGGTTCGAACAAATAGTCGCCGGGATTGGTCAACAGCCGCCGCAGCAGGCGCTGCTTGCCGCGCTCGACGCCGCTGGCCAGCGCCAAGTCGCCGGTGGGCGACGTGGTCAGGTCGCCGCCCATGTAGTGATAAAGGTCGCTCATGATCAGTTCGGGCCGCTGGTATTGCTGCCCGCTCCGTTTTCGTGGTGGGTGTGGCTCGCGCCGCTCTTGCCGGCGGCGAGCACGTCGCCGTCGGCGCTGATCTTGCCGCTGGAGTGCATATCGCCGGACACCTGCATGGCGGCGCCCGAGCCGCCGGAGACGGCCATGCCGCCCTGGCCGACGATCTGCTGCGTCACCTGCAGGGTGTTGTCCATCTGCACCGGGCCGACGAAGTGATGCTGCGTGGCGCGATAGGTGGCGCCGGCAGCGGCGGTCAGCTCGACCGAGCCGTCGTTGTGAAACTTGAGCAGCGAGCCGGACTGGTGCAGCAGCCAAAATTCGCCCGAAGGCACCGACGGCGGCGGATTGCTGTCATTGAACAGCCGCGCCAGCACCACGCCGCCGTTCATGTCGCCGTTCTCGAAGCCGACGGCCACCTCGTCGCCGATCTGCGGCCCGGCGAGGATGCCCCAGCCCCGTCCGACCGCCGGCGCGGCGAGGCGAATCCAGCCGGTTTCGAACCCCTCCGGCTGGATCAGCACCTTGACGGCATGGTTGGCGGGGTCGTAGCTGGTCAGGGTGCCGAGGCGCTCGAAGCCGCCTTGCGTCGCCGCCTGCGCGGACAACGCCTGGATCAGTGCTCTCATGTCGTCTCCTTGTTGGCGGGGTCCTGGTTGCGCGCGCTCAACGTCATGACGTAGCCGTTGTCGACGCTGAGCGAGCGCTTGACGCTCTCGACGTAATACAGCTGATCGAAGCCGGAACCGGTGCCCTGCACGCGCACCATGCAGCCCGGTGCGAGCAGGTTGTCGCCGGGCAGGCTGCATTGCAGGCTGAGTTCGCGCACGGCGATTTGCTGGTACAGCTTGGTGGCCAACGCTTTGGCGCGCTGCGAATCGAGGTTGCTGCGCACCACCTGATACAGCTGGGCGCCGGCCGGCGCGCTTTGGGGGTAAACCGCCTCGACGGCCTTGCCGTTGAACCAGCTATGCACGTGCACCTGCACGCCGCGCGCCAGGGTCATGTCGCGCTCGAACACCAGCTCGTCGCCGACGTTGCCCTGCGGATAGGCGGCACTATCCGGCGGGTGATAGCGGATGACGTACTGATCGGCCGCATCGGGGTCCAGCGCCGGTTCGTAGTGCAGCGTCTCGCCGCGCACATACACGCGGAAGCCGTCGATGCCGGCGAAGTAGGTCAATAGCTCCCACTCGCTGCTGTCGCTGGCGAGATGGCTATGGTCGTGCTTGTAGATGCCGCCCACCTGGGTGGTGGTCGCCGTCACCACCGGCTGTAGCCCGCGCCGCTGAGCCAGCAGCGTCGCCACCTCGCTGGTGGTGTGGTTGGCGAATTTCTCGCTGGTCTTGTTATCGATGAACCGGGCGGTCAGGTCGCGCCCGGTGATTTCGATTTCGAAGCGCGCCGGTTGGTAGCGCCAATGATCGACCTGGCCAATCAGCATCGGCGTCCAGGAGAGCCCCGCCGTGCCGCCCACGCCAATATCGATCGACACGTCGATCTGCTGCTGCGCCGACCACCAGTCGGTCACGCCCATGGTCTTAGGCAAGCCGGAGAGCGGCAGCACGGCGCTGAAGCTGTCGGCGCTAAACCCGCCGTTGGCGTCGATGTCGAGCGAGGCAAACGGCACCGCCGTCCCGTTGAGACGCAAACGCCCGGCTACGGGCCGGGCGTCGGTGGTCTGTTGTGGGTTGTTGAGGATCATGCCTGCTCCCAGGGAATGCGGATCTGCTGGATGCCGATCACCAGCGGATCGCTCAGGCTGTTGGCCGCGGCGATTTGCGGCCACATCGACTGGTCGCCGTAAGCGTCGGCCGCCAGCCGCTGCAAGCTGGTGTTGCCGGTGGTGACGGTTTGCACGCCGTTGGCCACCGGCCCAGCCGCCAAGTTCTTCTGCAGCCGGCCCAGCACGCTTTGCAGCTGATGGACGGTCGGCTGGCGCGCCGCGTCGTTCAGTTGTGCAACCACGCGTTCCACCGCCGAGGCCACCGGGTTGCCGGGCAACAAGCCGCCCAAGGTGGCGTAACGGTCCAGCGGCTGAATTTCCGTCGCCAACTTGCCCAGGGCGTTCTGCGCCGACTCGACCTTCTGCAGCAATTGCTGCGCTTGATCGATCGCCCTGCCGGCCTGCGCCTTGATGTTGTCGACGGTTTGACGGATGTCGGTGACGATGCCGGTGACCGTCGGGTCGTTGAGCACCTGGCTCAAGCCGAGCGCCGAGCCGATATCGCCGTCGATCAAATCGTCCGGCGACGCGGCCGCGGGGGCATTGCTCGGCAATGGCGCCGGCCCCAGCACCAGCAAATCGATGCTGTAACCAAGCCGGTACGCGTGCTCGAACCGTGTGGTCAATCCGCCGATCAACACGGTCAGCGCATAGTGATCCAGGCTGAACAACAGCGGCTTGCCCGTGTCGCGCAACGCTTCCAGCTGCTTGGCGCGCGTCTGGGCCTCGGTGCCGACAAGCCAGCCTGACCAGGTCAGGTTGTCGTACTCGACGCCGAGCACGTCGACGATACGGCCGCCGCCCACCAGCTTGTGCACAGCGGTCTGTTGATGCGCGCCGACGGCAATGGCCTCGGGCACCTCCAACCCTTGAAACTCGAAGCTGCCCAACGTCAGCCGGGTCTGGTTGCTCGGACCGTCGGCGGGCAATAGGTCTAACAATCGCATGGATCAACCTCGCGCATAGATGTGGTTCGCCATGGATGAGCGCACGGTCATCGCGGTCGGGTCGGCCTGGCGGCCGCCGGTCGCCGGCCGGTTCGCCGCCTTGGTTTGGCCGGCGGTGACGGTGGCCACCAACACCGACTTGCCCTCGTGCGTCATGTACAGATTGGCCGGCGCGGCGGGGGTGAAACGCCCGCGTGGCGGCACCGGCGGCACCATCGCCGCGGCCGGCGGCGCTTTGCCCGCCATGGGCACGGCGCCCGTGGCGGCGCTCTTGGCCGGCGTGTCGCCGCCGAGATGGAACACGTCCTTGAGCTTTTTCCAGGCGCCGATGATCGTGTCGCCGATGCCGGACAGCGAATCGCGGAAGTACCACAGCGCGCCCACGATCACGGCGATGGCCAGCGCGATGCCTGCCACCACCGGGTTGGCCATCAACACCATGCCCGCCGCGGACAAGGCCTCGCCGAACACGCCGACCAGCTTGATGCCGAGGTTGAGCGCGCTGCCGATCGGGCCGCTGATCAAGCCGCCGATCACGCGGAACGCGTTGCCGGCCTGCCCAAGCGCGCCGATGCCGCGTTGAATGGCCGGGTCGATGCCGCTGTCGAGCAAGCCGCGCATCTGGGTGAAGGCCATGCCCAGGCTCTGGAACTTGGCCGGCAAGCCGCTGGCGGTAAAAATCTGCGACATGGCGCCAAAGGTTTGCGACAAGACCGACAACAGCGCCGGGTCCTTGCTGACCGCCACGGCCGCCTTGGTCATGCCATCGGCCAGCGGCCCCAGATTGGCCGGCAGCGGCTTGCCGGTCAGCTTCGGTATCTCCTGGATCAGTTTGTTGACTTGCACCAGGGTTGCAACCGGCCCTTCGAGCTTGTCCTCGCCGCCCTGGCTGTTTTTGCCCTTCTTACCCTGACCGCCCTTCCCTGCCTGGGCCAGATAGAAGTCGGAAAGCCGCTTGGCGGCGGCGAACGGATCGAAGCCGCCATTGGCCTTGCCGGCGGTAATCTGCTGGGTAGCGGCGAGCATGTCGGCGCCGCCACGATCGCCGCCGGCGGAGCGGCTGGCTTTGCCGCCTGCCGCGCGCTGCCGTGAACGCGCGCCGCTCCGCCCGGCCGTTGTCGAACCGGATTGGCCGCCAAACAGGCCATCGACGACCGGCTTGGCGGTTTTGTAAAGTTCGGCGGCTTGCTTGGCGGCGGCGACGAAATCGAAGCCGCCGCGCTCGCCGCCGCTATTCTGTTTGCCTGGGCGCGGCGCCGCGCGTCCCGCATCCGGCGTTTTGCCGCCGCCGGTTGCGCCCGCGGGCTGAAACAGCCCATACAGTTTCTTGCCGCTGGCGGCAATGTCGTTGACCAGGCGAATGGCCTGCTGGATCTTGACCAGCCGGGCCGCGAAGGAATCGGCAGACCGGTCGGCCTCCTTCACCTGTTGAATCACGGCGGCGAGCCCCGACTTCAGTCCGTCGTCGAGCGACAGGGCCACCGCCACCGAAAGCGTCGTTTTGTTTGTCATGACCGTTCGCCCCGTTATGCGCCGAACTCGGCCAGGGTCGCTTCGCGCAGTTCCTGCAGCAGATCGCCGGTGCTCGCGGTCAGAGACGGTTCATAGGTCGCGTCCGGCGCCTCGGCCAAAAACCCGCCGTAGCGCTGGTCCAGCAAATCGATGCCGCGCGACACCGCGTCTTCCAGATGCTGCGTCTGGCCGTCCATGACGGCGCTCAGTTGCGCGGCCAAGGTGCTGAAACTATCCGTTGGCATGTGTTTGCTCCTTGAATTTCATCGCACTCCAGTCCCATTCGTTGCCTTCGATCTCGCTGAAGACAATCGACATCGCCACGCGCTCATGCGCGGCCAGACGCTCGCACTCGAAGACCTGATCGAAAGGAACCCCGTTTTTCATCAGCCAGCAGCGGCCACGAAAATCGGGGTTCTGCGTCAGTTTTTTGCCGCGGCCACCTCGGCGTCGGCGCGCGCCGCCTCCAACCGTCCCAGCAGATGTTCGTTGACGGCGGCCATGCCCTCGTTGCCGAGCAGTTTCAGCATGTCCTCGATCTGGCTGATGCTGGCCGGGAAGCCGAAGAAGTCGTCGTCGATGTGCGCCACCATGGCGGCGGGCAGCGCGAAGCCGTTCATGTAGACCGCATTGGTCGACAGCTCGCTGCCGACGGCCATGACCAGGCGCGCCTGTTGCAGCGGATCGAGTTCCCGCAGCTGAATGACGCGGCCGCGGCTATCGGTGAGGGATTGGTATTGCGGCTGGCGCGCTTGGCGCACTTCGGTGTTGACGTCGGCTTGTTCGCGCAGGGTGATGGTGTTCATGTCGTGCTCCTCTCGTCGTGAGTCGTCGCGGATGCGCGGCGGCGGGGTGACGAATCCCCGCGCCCTGCCGGGCTGCCGCGCCTAAAAAAAACCGGCCCGGGATGGGCCGGCAACGTCAACGGACGGCTACACCAGCAGCCGGCGGCGGGCGGTGAAGGTCACCGATTGACGGATGGTCTTGTCGCCCTCCTTCTTGCCCGCGCCTTCCAACTTCAAAATCACGTTGGTGTAGCGGAAGGTCGACGTGCTGCCGTCGACTTCCTGGATGGTTTCGGTGATGGTGGCGGCCGGTTGGGAAACGCCGTTGTAGTAGTCGGTTTCGAACTGTGCCCACCATTTATCCAGCGTGGCGTCGGTGCGCTCGACCTCGAAAGTGCCGCTCCAGCCCTTGGGCACCAGCAGCTCGTCGGTTTGGCCGTTGAGCGGGGTGAGTTCGGTGCTGGTCGTTTTCGGCTTGGAATCGAAGGACATGATCTTGCTGATACGCATCGGACCGTTCGGGGTGTTGATGTCCAGCGAAACGTCCTTGCCGGTGTTGAATCCACCTAGCATTGCTTTCTCCTCGGAAAAGAAAATCGCCCCGCAAAGGCGGGGCGACGAGTTGGTTCATTAGCTGCGCGGGTTGTTGGCCACGGTGATGCTGACCGACTGGCCGCCTTCCAGATTGATCAGGAAGTAGCGCACCACGGATAGGTATTTGACCTGCACGTCGGCCTGCATATAGCCCAGCGCCACGCGGCTGTCCGGGTTGTTGCTCTTGTCGATCTGCACCGAGAAGGCCGGGCCGCCGTTCGGGTCGCCGATCATCCCCTGGTCGACCAGGTTCTGCAGGAAGCTTTCGATGGTCGACTTCACTTGACGGCGCAGATCGGCGGTCTGCAGCTGGCCGACCACCCAGCCGAACGACGCGGCCAGCGTCAGGCTCAAGTAGTTGGTCATGCGTGTGTAGTTGTCGCCGTTCTGCGCCGGGTTGCTCGCGCAGTTCAGGCCGGAACGATGGCCGAAATAGCTGCCGCCCGGGCACGGATTGGTAATGACGTCCAGCCGCGCGGTGTTGATGGCGCCGATTTCGCCATTGCTGTACGGCTGCATCGCCAGGCTGCGCTGGGTGCCGGTCACGTTCGACAGCGATTTGTTCAATACCGACAGATGCGGCGCCAAGCCGGCGATGCGCGCGGCCGAGAAGGTGGCCGGCGCCAGCATGCGGCTTTGGCCGTTGACGGTGTCGAACCAATACACCCAGTCGCCCACCAGCACCTTGAGGCCGTAGCCATCGACGCCGACGGTATTCAGCGAGGTCGACACGGTGGCGTACGACGCGCCGGCCGGCCCTTGGGTGACGACGTAAGCGCCCTCGCTCTGGCCGTAGGTCAGCATGGCCGGCCACTGGGTCGAATCGGTCAGATCCACCAAGTTGACCACCTGCGCATTGGCGCCGCGCAGCGCGTACATGCCCTTGCGCGCCAAAGCGGTGGCGCCGTCGACCCCAACCAGGGTTGCGTCGAGCACGCCGGACGCGCCGTCGCTGCCGCCGGCGAAGCTCGCCGTTTGCGCGGCCTGCGGCGCCGCGGTCGACGCGCCGATCGAGGCCACCACCAGTTGCGACGGTCCGCGCAGGCCGTTGACGCCGTTGTTGACGGCGTTGACCAAAGCGGTCCACAGCGCCGCGCCGCTGCCGGTGAGATTGTCGTAGACCTCCGGCTGTACGCCCGGCATCGCCACGGTCAGCTTGTAGCTGTTGACCGCGGTGCCGGCGGTCAAGCTGGCGGTCAGCGTATTGCCGAGCGCGCCGGTGTAGATCGCCGTCAGAGTGGCGCCCGTGGCCGGCGTGGCCGCCGCGTCTTTCAACGCCGCGCTGGCTGCCGTATCGGTGCCGTCCGTCACCCGCACCGCGCGGAGGTTCGACGCGCCAAGCTGGATCGATACGGCGATGGCCGTGGCCAAGTCGTACTTGCGTACCTGTTGCGCGCCCACCTTCAAGGCGGCGTCCGCCGGCGAGCCGATCAGCATCGGGCTATTGACCGCGCCCCACGAAGCCACGCCGACGATGCCGAGAATATCGGTCGGCACCCCGTTGATGTAGCGGGTTTTGGGCGGCACTTGCTGCACGTAAAGATCGGGCGCCGACAACGCGGCGGTGTTCAAACTGCCTGCCGGATAAATGGGCATGGCTTCCTCCAAAAAAATGCCGCCAGAACGTGGCGGCGGTCGGTTGGCATCAGTTCAGGACTTTGAGCACCTGGCCGGCGTTTTCGCCGGCCAGAATGGCGGCGACCCGCTCCGGATCGGCGATCCTGTCGCCGACCTGGTAGTCGGCGAAGGCCTGTTTGACGATAAGCACGAACGATGCTTGCTGGTTTTCCATGGGGATCCTCAGTCGTTGTGGGTAAACAAGGGTTGCCCGGTCAGGGCGTTGCCGCCGTTCAGTTGCGGGGCGATGACTTGCGTTGCCGCGGCCGAGACGGTCGTGGCGTAATCGATGTTGTAAGCCAGGTCCCGGCGGTACTGGTTGGCGACGGCGGGCGGCTCGGACTGGATGGTATAGGCGTACTGCAACATGCCGGCCGAACCGTCCGGAAAAGCGATGTTGTTGATGCCGGCGAACGCGGTGTCGAGCGCCTTGGCGACCTGATCGCGCAGCGCCGTGGTCGACGCCCACACCGAAAGCATGAAGCGCTTTTCCTGGCGGCGTAGCTCGCACTGCACGACGCCGGCGGCGCCGACCCGCACCAAGGGATTCGCCAGCGGCGGCAACGTGACGGTGGCGCCGCTACTGCTCGCCCCCGGAATCATCGCGGCCAAAGCGCTGGCGATACTCGTCAGCGTGTCCGCCGGCTGCACCGCATAGACGTAGTCGATGCCGGCAAGCTGAACCAACACGTTGTGCGGGCCGGTGCCGCCGCCGAAAGTCACGACGGAACCTTGCAAACTGGCGGTCAAGATGGGGGCCGCCGCCTGCAGCACACTCCAGGATTGCCCCAGGAAGCGGGTCGACGGGCGTTCGCGCGGCAACGACGATGCGGTGACGTGGACGATGCCGGCCGGCAGATCGTTGGTCAGGTCGGCGGATGCCGGCCAACCGCTATAGATTTTGATGGCGGCGCCGGTCAAGCTCGGCTGACCACTGCCGTTCGGGTACAGCACCGTACTGGCCTGCGTCACCAGAAACGAAAGCACATCCGATAAATCGGCCAAGGGAATCTCCTTTGCGAGGTTGCGCCGCGCCGGCCAGCAGCCTTGCCAACAGGGCGCGGTCCAGCACCAGGGCGGCGCCGTTGTCGGCGTAGCGCAGCGCGATGTCGTGCCGCGCCAGCGCCTCGACCACCGCCGAACGGCCGGAAGGCAAGCGCAGGCGCTGTCCAAGCCGCAACGGCAAGGCCTCCAGCCGGGGAACACCAAATTGGTAATGCATGAGGGCTCTCGCTTTGCCCCGTGGCAACGGCCAAGCGCTCGCCGGTGGAATGGGCATAAAAAAAGCCCCGCGAGACGCGGGGCAGACAGGGGAATAAAAAAACCCGGCCATGTGCCGGGTTCATCTGGACGCAAAAAACCAGCCGTTAGGCTGGTTGTTCACTCGCCACGGGGGCGGAATCAAATTGTGAGTCTATTATACATCATCTTCGGCGATTGTCAAGACATTTTCGTTGAAATACGACGTTTAGCACGATTCCACACAGAGAGGGTCGCACGTGCCACCTGTGCGTCGTAATCCTGAAACGGCAATCCGAGCTGACGGCAAATCACGCGTGGATGACTATCGTGATAGCGGCCGTCTTGGCCACGAAAGCCACGGTAATGCGCCAGCAGCAGCGCCTGCTCCCGAGCATTGCACCCATCGGTGATGCGCTGCCGCCCGCCGCCCAGCGATACCTTCATGGCCCCGTAAGTCATGGCCGCCTCGACCGCCAGCACCAAGCGTTCGTCCAACGGCGTCGCGCTCGCGCCACTGACGCGGCAAGCCGAACAAGGCTCCTCAGCTTCATAACACAATTCGCAGCGCTGGCTGCGAAAGCGCCCTTCGATGCCTTGCGCGCGGCCGCGCGACACGCCCTGGCGCTGCCAGCGCCCCCACATTTCCAAGGCTTCCACTGCTTCGATGCCCGCCATCCGAACCACCGTGAGATCCGCCAGATTCATCATGCCCCTTTCGATTTCGTGCAATACGTGGACGATGATGCAGTTAGGCACAGCCAAAAAAGGCAAACTATGGTTTAATGCATAACTGCACAGCAAGTTATAAACGTTACACATATCTTAGCTGTGGCTAAGTTTTTATGCAAATATTTTCTTATGGCTAATTTTATGCAGACGCTTTCCGAACGCATCTCGTGGCGGCTCGAACAGACCGGCAAGAAAAAAGCGGGGCTCGCCCGCTACGTCGGCATCGCCGCGCCATCCGTCACCAAATGGATCAACGGCGAAACCAAGCGGCTGGAAGGGTCGAATTTGCTCAAAGCGGCCGAGTACCTGGAGTGCGACCCCGCCTGGCTCTCCACCGGCGACGGCGATTGGCAGGTGAAGGCGCTGCTGCGGCCGATCCAGCTTTGGGAACAAGAAGAGGAGCTGCCGGAAGACCTGTACGTGTTCATCCCCTCGCTGGAGGTGAAATTGTCCGCGGGACCGGGCAACGCCGTTTGGCACCTGGACGAGGCCGGCCAACGCCAGGCCTACACACGCAAATGGGCGTCACGTGTCGGCATCGACCCCACTTGCGCCGCCACCATGGTGGTCAGCGGCAGCAGCATGGAGCCGCGCTATCAGGATGGCGACAGCATCGTGGTCGATTACTGCCAGCGCGACACCATCATCGACGGCAAGGTCTACGCGATCGCGCTCAATGCGGAAGTGTTCATCAAGCGGCTGTTCAAAGAGGTGGACGGCTCGATCCGCATCGTCAGCGACAATCCGGACAAAATTCGTTACCCGGATAAGATCGTCACGCCACAGTTTTTGGACCGCCTGCAGATCATCGGCCGCGTGGTCGCGCTCGCGGGTAGCGCCACCTAGCAAAACCAGTCAACCGTCATAACGTACAGGCAGCACGGGCACTCGGCAAAAACCATGGGAAAAGCCGAGTGTTTTCATCCCTGCCTGTGCGAAACGGGCTCACCGCCTCATCGTCACGCCATGAAGGGCTTCCAAAACCGTTTTCGCATCGAGAAAGCAAGACACAGGCTCTCCGCCAAAGACATCGCCACACACGTCGGTGTCTGCCAGCAGACCGTCTACGACTGGCTGGCCGCGCGGCAGCACCCGAGAATGCATCATCTCAGCGCCTTGGCCACCATGCTCAACGTCTCGGCCGACTACCTGCTCTACGGCACCCGCGACGCGCATCGCCAACAGCTGCTGCAGGATCTGTCCGCCACCCTTCCCCAGCTGTCGACCTATCAAATCACCATTCTGCTGCATGCAGCCTTGGAGTTTCGCCGTCAGGAATGGCAAAACCCATGAAAGCTAAGTAGAGCCAGCGATATCGAACGCGACCTGCTTCGGCCTACGCTTGGCGTCCTCCGGCAGGCGCCCCGGCCGCCGGATAGGCACTCATGCAGAAAGAAAAACAAACAATGAACGGCATTAGACAAACACATCCGCAGCCAGCCATTGGCCAAGAATTGGAAACGGTGCTCATGAATTTGAGCATCATGGAAAGGCGCATCGCCCACACGGTGGAAACCATGCGCTCCGACTTGATTGTTTTGCGGGAAAGAATCAGACGGGAAACGGACAACAAAAAACCCGGCGCGATCGCGACCGGGTAATGTGTTTTTGGGTATAACCCAGCCGTACAACAACATCAAAGACCCGCCCGAGGGCGGGTTCTGTTATTGAAGGGGAGGGTGAGATCACGCGCTACGCTGCGCGTCGGTCCCCGCCGGGCCCAACGTATCCTCTTGCCCGTTAATCGCCTTCGAAGCCACCGCAGCCTCTTGCAAAATGCGCTTTTTTTCAGAGTCGGCAAACCGGGTCAGGATTTGGCGGATCAGCGGCTGGTAGCCGATGCCGTTCAATACCGCTATGTTCTTCAAATCCTCAATAAGCGACTTCTGCAGACGGATCGAAATGGCCTGAAGGCACAACGCCTCATGCAACTCACGATCGTTGACTTGGCTAGACACGCGAACGTGCGCTTCATCGCGCCCCATGGCGCCCTCTTCCCATTGCTCATCGCGGTCGGTCACGCTGGGTTGTGTTGACATGATCTGCTCCAAGTTACTTTCTCGACAAAAAGGGCATTAACACACCGAGCAGTCTGCTCTGCGTGTTAACTTGGAATAAACGCACTTTTCGTCAGCGTTAGGCGCACAGGCAGCATGGCAAGTGGCACCATAGCCATCGAGCCTATCGGGCACACTCCATCTATGCACTAGCGGCCAGTGGGGACGGGGCATGTGTTGTTCGTATCTGTTCTATCAGATCTGACAACACATCGAAGGTGACTTCAGGGGTTGCTTTCGGAGGGAGGGCCTTTTGCGGGTTACGGTGAGCAATCCAGTCCCTATATTTTTTGATCTGCTTTGCCTGCATGATCAGTTGCTGGTCAACTTCCACTTTGAACAGGTCGAGAACTTCCTCTACACGCCACCTCTCGACCGCTTTCTCAAATTTGTTTGCGAGGCTAGCGGAATAATCGACCGGATAACCACCAGCAATCAATCCTGACGCCCCCTGAAGGTGCTCGATGACCCAGCGCTCAAAAGTGGCAAACAGCGCCAAAATCACCAGGTCTGAAGCCTGATTCGACGCATCCAGCACGGCGGTCTCAGCTTCGGTCGAGGTTGCACCAAAAAACTGGGTCCGACCGAGTAGATGTGTCTCCTGCCCCTTGGCTGCACGCACAGCGACTTTGAAGCAGTCGTTTGCCACGACAAAGGCATCGTATATTGGCTGGAGGGGGTTACCGAAGATCATAATCTGACACATCCCTCAGCAGATCACCAAACAGAGTTTCATCAACATGCTTCGCCCGCCTTGCCGGCGGTTCGAGCCAATACCACCCATCCCCATTTATCCCGGGGATCATGGGGCGCTCCGGCCCTCCATCAGTTGTTTTGCCATCAACGACAGTACGTTTTGAGATCGTTGGTCCCTTACCGATCTGGAACAAGAGTGCTTGTCGTGCAATACGTCCGACAAGGTCAACGCGCCCTTGCGCACCAATAACACTAGCGCCGGCCGGCACCAGATCGGCTATGTGGGCCCCATCTCGTGCGATATGAAGGCATGGCGCATCATAGCGGGGCAGCCCTTCTTCGTTGAGTTCAACCGTTCCCTGAGTAACGATGAGTCCAAGTGTCGTGCACCATTGCTGTACATCACGATACAGGGCCTCCACACGGTCGAGGTACGTGCAGACCATTGCAGATCGCTGTTCCACTTTTTGCTCCGTCATTACCTATCCTTTTCGCCAACACGGTCACCAAAACATGGTGAGTAGAGCATTACTTCAGGTTCAACACTGATATGCCGCGGTATGCGGAACCTGACTCCCCTTATTTTCGCCGATCAGCTCGCGAATGACACCCTGCTCATAGCTCGACTCCACTTCACATCACCGTCACCTGAACCGCGAAGAGATGATTGGTGATCGTTGCGATTGGTGATTGGTTTGGCATGGTAACCGTGCCAGGAATGCTAGCATCGCCAAGAACATGCCGTACAGCGAGCGCGGCAAGGGCCGTCAGTCAAGCAGCACCCTCCTCAGGAGTATGCATATGCCGCACCGATGATCGGCTGGCGCCGTGCGTTGGCTCAGCGGATGTACGCTATGGCGGTAGGTGTAAGCAGGAGATGCACAGAAATGCAGAGACTTGTTACAGACACAAACCCGCAGCAAGCCATGCCTTACAAGCAGATTTATTTCTTAAAATCGAAAGTGATACGCAAAGTTATACACTTTTCGAAATCCACCCCCGCTTGCTACGAGGTTATCATGCAGCCTCAAGTGCAAAATGCACTCGGCGACCCAGCGCGGTCGCGATATTGACCAGCGCATCCAGCGAGAACTGCGACACGCGCCCGCGCAGCAGATCGCTGATGCGTGGCTGAGTGACACCGCAACGCGTGGCGGCTTCCGCTTGCGTCCAGCCGTTTTCCTTCACGATCGCGACGATCTGCCGCATCAGCTCGGTGCGCACTTGCAGATTGGCAGCCTGCTCCGGCGTATCGGCCAGGGCATCCCATACGTTATCGAAAGATTGAACGTCGCTCATTTCCTGCCCTTCATCAATATGGAAACACCACCATTTTGCGCCGGTCCGTTGGACAGGCAACGCAAGCCCTTCACGTCGGCAAGGATGTAAGCGTTACCTGCCCAGGCGACAGACAACAAAAAACCCTGAGGGCGCTAGGCTCCATCAGGGTTCTGCGGGTAATGCTAGATGTATTGTTGGTCGGAGTGAAAGGATTCGAACCTTCGACCCCTTGCACCCCATGCAAGTGCGCTACCAGACTGCGCCACACTCCGACTCAAGAGGACGCATTATAGAGTCAGGACGCGGTTTTGCCAATCCCCGCGTCCAAAAAATCTAGGATGGATTGCAGCTCGGCGCGCACGCCTTGCGCGGTGATCGGCTCGCGCGCTTCGCCATCCTGGCCCAGGCGCTGGCGCGCCCCCTGGATGGTGAAGCCGTCGTCGTACAAGAGCTCGCGGATGCGCCGCACCAGCAGCACTTCGTGGTGCTGGTAGTAGCGGCGGTTGCCGCGGCGCTTGACCTGGCGCAGTTGGGAAAACTCCTGCTCCCAGTAGCGCAGCACATGGGTTTTGACGCCGGCCAATTCGCTGACCTCACCGATGGTGAAGTAGCGTTTGGCCGGAATCGGCGGTAGTTCAGCCTTGCTTGTCGGCATGGTGCTTCTCAACCATTCCCTTGAGTTTCTGGCTTGCATGGAACGTTACCACACGGCGGGCGGTGATAGGAATTTCCTCACCCGTCTTGGGGTTGCGTCCAGGACGCTGCGGCTTGTCGCGCAGCTGAAAATTACCGAAACCGGACAGTTTAACGCTGTCCCCGGACTCAAGCGCGGTGCGAATCTCTTCGAAAAACGCCTCGACCATGTCCTTAGCCTCTCGCTTGTTCAAGCCCACCTTATCGAACAGCAGGTCGGCCAGCTCGGCTTTGGTTAAAGTCATGACTACCCCTCATAAACAACAACGTGAAAATATTACATATCGCTTGATACGCTGCAAGCACCAAGATCAAAGTCGCAGTTGCGCGCCGTGCCGTTCACTGACCGCGATCAACAGCTGTCCCACCGCGTTTTCGATCTCTTCATCGGTCAAGGTCTTGGCCGGATCTTGCAGTTGGATGCCGAACGCCAGGCTCTTCTTGCCCGCTTCCACACCGGCGCCGCGATAAACGTCGAACAGCGCCACTTGCTGAACGATCGGCGACGAAGCATCGGCGAAGGTCTGCAGCAAGGCGCCGACCTCGACGCTATCGTCGACCAGCAGCGCCAAATCGCGGCGCACCGCCTGGAACTTGCTCACCGTGCGCGCGGTGATGCGCTCGGTGCGGGTCAATACGGCCAAGTCGATTTCCGCCAGCACCGGGGCGTTGGGCAGATCGTAGGCTTGCACCCACTGCGGGTGCAGTTCGCCGATCACGCCGACAGCCTGGCCGTCGACGACGATCTCGGCGCAGCGGCCCGGATGCAGCGCCGGGTGCGTCGCCTTGCGGAAGCTGGCTTGATGCGGATGCAGCAGCGCCTCGACGTCGCCCTTGAGGTCGAAGAAGTCGACGCGCTCGGTCTTGGCGCCCCACTGTTCCGGCTGGCGGGTACCCCAGGCCAACATGGCCAGCTTCTCCGGCTGCGCGACGTCATCGCCCTGCTTCTTGAACACACGGGCAATTTCGAACAGGCGCACGCGCGGCTGTTTGCGGTTAAGGTTACCGGCCAGGGTATTGATCAGGCCGCCGAACAGCGTCGAGCGCATCACGCTCATCTGCGCGGCGATCGGGTTGATCAGGCGCACCGGATCGGCGTTGCCGGCCAGGTCCCGCTCCCATGCTTCGTCGACGAAGGCGTAGGAGATGATTTCTTGATAGTCGCGCGCGGCGACGCGCAGGCGCAGGTCTTCGCGCGGGCGGCGCTCTTCCGGCAGCGGCAGCATGCGTTGGCCGGACCGCGGCACGTCGGCGCCGATGGCGTCGTAGCCATGCACGCGGGCGATTTCCTCGATCAGGTCTTCCTCGATCGCCAGGTCGAAGCGGAACGACGGCACGTCGACGGCAAAGCCGTCCGGCAGCGCGGTGAAATCGAGCCCCAGGCGGCGCAGGATGGTGGCGATGCCTTCGGCGTGCAGTTGGATGCCCAGCACGCGGTTGACGCGCTCGGTGCGCACGCGCACGCCGTGCGCGGCCGGCAGTTTGCCGGTAGTTTCCTTGACCGGGCCGGCACTGCCGCCGCAGATGTCCAGCACCAGGCGCGTGGCGCGCTCGATGGCGGCGTGCTGCAGCTGGTAGTCGACGCCGCGTTCATAGCGGTAGGACGAATCGGAGCCGAAGCCCAGCTTGCGCGCGCGGCCGGCGATGGCCTCGGGCGCGAAGAAGGCGCTTTCCAGGAAAATGTTTTGCGTGGCGGTATCGACGCTGCTCGGCTGGCCGCCCATGATGCCGGCGATCGCCAGCGCGCCGCTATCGTCGGCGATGACCATGAAATCGGCGTCGAGCGTCACGGTCTTGTCGTTCAGGCACAGCAGCTGCTCGCCCGCGCGCGCCTGGCGCACGTGGATGCCGCCCTGGATGGCGTCGGCATTGAAGGCGTGCATCGGCTGCCCCTGTTCGAGCAGGATGTAGTTGGTGATGTCGACCACGGCAGAGATCGCGCGCAAGCCGGCGCGCTCCAGGCGCTGCTTCATCCAATCCGGGGTCTTGGCGGCGGCGTTGATGCCGGTGATCTTGCGGCCGACGTAACGGCCACAGCCGTCTTGCGCGTCGATGCGCACCGCCACGGTTTCGTCGTGCGCCGGCTTGACCGGGGAGATGGCCACCGGCTTGAGCGCTTCGCCGGTCAGCGCGGCCACTTCGCGCGCAATACCGCGCATCGACAGGCAGTCGGCGCGGTTGGGGGTGATCTTCAGCGTGAACAGCGTGTCGTCCAGCGACAGATAGTCGCGGATGCTGGTTCCCACCGGGGCGTCCGCCGGCAGCACCAGCAGGCCGTCGACGTCGTCGGGCACGCCCAGCTCGCGGCCGGAGCACAGCATGCCGTTGGAGGCTTCGCCGCGCATCTTGGTCGGCTTGATCTTGAAGTCGCCCGGCAATTCGGCGCCCGGCAGCGCACACGGCACCTTGAGGCCGACGGCGACGTTGGGCGCGCCACAGACGATCTGGATCAGTTCGCCGGTGCCGGCATCGACCTTGGTCACGCGCAGGCGATCGGCGTTGGGGTGCGGGGCCACTTCCTTGACCTCGGCCACCACCACGCCGCTGAAGGCCGGCGCGGCCGGCACGGTGTCTTCCACCTCCAGCCCGGCCATGGTCAGCAAATAAGACAGTTGTTCGCTGGAGAGGGACGGATTGACCCAGCTACGCAGCCATTGTTCCGAAAATTGCATAGTGATTCTCCGCCGCGCTCAGTTGAATTGTTTGAGGAAGTTGAGATCGTTCTCGAAGAACAGCCGCAAATCGTTGACGCCGTAGCGCAGCATGGCGAAGCGGTCGATGCCGATGCCGAAGGCGAAGCCGGTGTATTTCTCCGGATCGATGCCGACGTTCTTCAGCACATTCGGATGCACCATGCCGCAGCCGCCTACTTCCAGCCAGCCGCGCTCGCCCAGCACGTCGACTTCGGCCGACGGTTCGGTAAACGGGAAGAACGACGGACGGAAGCGCACTTGCAGGTCGTCGCGTTCGAAGAAGCGGCGCAGGAAGTCGATCATCACCGCCTTCAAGTCGGCGAAGCTGACGCCCTCGTCCACCCACAGGCCTTCCATCTGGTGGAACATCGGCGAGTGCGTCGCGTCGGAGTCGACGCGGAATACCCGGCCCGGGGCCACGATCTTGATCGGCGGCTGGTTGTTCAGCATGTAGCGCACTTGGATCGGCGAGGTGTGCGTGCGCAGCACGTCGCCGCCCTCGACGTAGAAGGTGTCCTGCATCGCGCGCGCCGGGTGGTTCTCCGGAATGTTCAACGCTTGAAAATTGTGGAAATCGTTTTCGATTTCCGGGCCGTCGGCCACGGCAAAACCGATGCTGGCGAAGAGTTCGGTGATGCGTTGCAGGGTCAGGGTCACCGGGTGCAAGCCGCCGGTGGCGCCGCCGCGGCCCGGCAGGGTAACGTCGAGCGCGTCGGCCTGTAGCTGGCGCGCCAGCTTTTCGGCGTTGAGCGCGTCGCGGCGCTCGTTGTGGCGGGCTTCGAAAGTTTGCTTGGCGGCGTTGATGGTAGCGCCGGCCGCTTTGCGCTCTTCCGCCGGCAGTTGGCCCAGCTGCTTGAGGAGTTCGGTCAGCTCGCCGCTCTTGCCGAGAAAGCGCGCCTTGACCTGTTCCAGTTCGATCAGGTCGGCCGTGGCGGCAACCGCCGCCAGGCCGGATTCGAGAATATCGTTCACATTTTTCATGGATCTCACACCGTATGCGTAAGAAGGCTGGCCACACGCGCCATCACGCGGCGGGTCGGGTCAAACTTCTCGGCGGGCTGGGTAAAAAAAAGGGAGGCATCGTATGCCTCCCTTTTAACCGTCTGGGGCTTAAGCAGCGAGGCTTGCTTTAGCCTTTTCAACGATCTGGGCAAAAGCCGGCTTGTCGAACACGGCCAGGTCAGCCAGGACCTTACGGTCGATTTCGATCGAAGCCTTCTTCAGACCGTTCATGAACTTGCTGTAGCTCAGGCCCGACAGACGCGCAGCGGCGTTGATACGGGTGATCCACAGTTGGCGGAACTGACGCTTTTTCTGACGACGGTCGCGATAAGCGTACTGGCCGGCCTTCATCACCGCCTGTTTGGCGATGCGATAGACGTTCTTGCGACGGCCGCGATAGCCCTTGGCAAGGGCGAGAATCTTTTTGTGACGAGCGCGAGCGGTAACACCGCGTTTAACACGAGGCATGTTTCAACTCCTTAAGCGTAGGGCAGCATAGCGCGAACAGAAGCCATATTGGTGGCATCAACCATGGTCGTGCCGCGCAATTGGCGCTTGTTCTTGGTGGTTTTCTTAGTCAGGATGTGACGCTTGAAAGCCATGGAACGCTTTACACCGCCGCCGCCCAAAACGTTGAGACGCTTTTTGGCGCTCGACTTGGTCTTCATTTTCGGCATGGAAAAAAACTCCTGCGATATTGTATAAATCCGGCGCAGGGTGGCCCTCTCAGGCACTTGAAACCGCTACGCCACGCTTTTTTTATGCGGCACTTGCATGCCGCAAAATAACCCGGCGGAGAGACTCCGCCGCGTCAAACCGATGATTATACCCGATTATTTCTTTTTCGGGGAGATCATCATAACCATTTGCCGGCCTTCCAGGCGGGGGAACTGCTCGACCACCCCGACTTCGGCCAGATCGGCCTCGACGCGCTTCAACAACGCCAAACCGATATCCTGGTGCGCCATTTCGCGTCCACGGAACCGCAAGGTGATTTTTGCCTTGTCACCTTCGGTCAGAAAGCGGATCAGGTTACGCAGCTTGACCTGGTAGTCACCATCATCGGTCCCGGGGCGGAACTTGATTTCCTTAACCTGAATCTGCTTTTGCTTCTGCTTGGCTTCGTGACGTTTCTTCGACTGTTCGTACTTGAACTTGCCGTAGTCCATCAGCTTGCACACCGGCGGCTGCGCGGTCGGCGAGATTTCCACCAGATCGATGTCATTCTCTTCCGCCATCGCCATCGCCTCACGCAAACTCACGATGCCGATTGCTTCGCCCTCAATACCTACCAGGCGGATTTCACGGGCGGTAATTTCGCCGTTGATCCGCGCTTCACGTTCCTGAGCTATGTCCGCTCTCCTTCAAAAGTTTCATGACGCTTGCCGCGGCGCTTAATCCGCAGGCATCTCAGCCCGCAGGCGGGCAACGAAATCATCGACGGTCAACTGACCGAGATCCTCGCCCCGCGCGCGCACGGCAACCAAACCGCCAGCCTTCTCCTTGTCGCCGACAATCACCTGATACGGCAACTTTTGCAGGCTGTGCTCGCGGATTTTATAGCTGATCTTCTCGTTTCTCAAGTCGAGTTCTACGCGGAACCCTTGTTTCTTCAGCGTTTCCGCAACCTGCGACGCGTAGTCGCTTTGCGCTTCGGTGATATTCATGATCACGATCTGCACCGGCGCAAGCCACAGCGGGAAAGCGCCGGCGTGGTTTTCGATCAGGATGCCGAGGAAGCGCTCGAGCGAGCCCAGCGCCGCGCGGTGCAACATCACCGGACGCTTACGGCTATTGTCGTCAGCCACATATTCGGCGTCCAAGCGCTCCGGCAGCATGAAGTCGAGCTGCAGCGTGCCGCACTGCCACGAACGGCCGAGCGCGTCCTTGATGTGGTATTCGATCTTCGGGCCATAGAAGGCGCCCTCGCCCGGCAGCTCTTCCCACTCGACGCCGCAGGCGCGCAGCGCTTCGCGCATACCGTGCTCGGCACGGTCCCACACCTCTTCGGCGCCGATGCGCTTATCGGGACGCAGCGCCAGCTTGATCGCCACCTTGTCGAAGCCGAAGCGTTCGTACACTTCCATCACCAGGCGGTGGAAATCCTTGGCCTCCTGGTTGATTTGCTCTTCAGTGCAGAAGATATGGCCATCGTCCTGCACGAAGCCGCGCACGCGCATGATGCCGTGCAGCGCGCCCGACGGCTCGTTGCGGTGGCAGGAGCCGAATTCGGCGTAGCGCAGCGGCAGATCGCGGTACGAGCGCAAAGCGCTGTTGAAGATCTGGATGTGGCCCGGGCAATTCATCGGCTTGACCGCGTAGTCACGCTTTTCCGACTCGGTGACGAACATGTTCTCGCGGTAGTTGGCGGCATGGCCGGAACGCTCCCACAGGCTCACGTCCATCATCATCGGCGTGCGCACTTCGCGGTAGTTTTCCTTCAACAGCTTAGCCCGCATGTATTGCTCGACGTTCTGCCACAACTGCCAGCCCTTCGGGTGCCAGAACACCATGCCCGGCGCCTCGTCCTGCAAATGGAACAGGTCGAGCTGGGTGCCGAGTTTGCGGTGGTCGCGCTTTTCCGCCTCTTCCAGCATGAACAGGTAGGCGTCGAGGTCTTCCTTCTTGGCCCAGGCGGTGCCGTACACGCGCTGCAGCATCTCGTTCTTGCTGTCGCCGCGCCAGTAGGCGCCGGCCACCTTCATCAGCTTGAATACCTTGAGCTTACCGGTGGACGGCACGTGCGGGCCGCGGCACAGGTCGGTAAAGCCGCCCTCGCGGTACAGCGACACTTCCTCGCCCTGCGGAATCGAGGCGATGATCTCGGCCTTGTAGTGCTCGCCGATCGACTTGAAGTAGGCGACGGCCTCGTCGCGCGGCAGCGTGTAACGCTCTACCGGGATATCCTTCTTGGCCAGTTCGCCCATCTTCTTCTCGATGGTGACCAGGTCTTCCGGGGTAAACGGGCGCTTGTAGCTGAAGTCGTAGTAAAAGCCGTTTTCAATCGCCGGCCCGATGGTCACCTGCGCCTCGGGGAACAGTTCCTTGACCGCGTAGGCCAGCAAGTGGGCGGTCGAGTGACGGATGATCTCCAAGCCATCTGCGTCGCGGTCGGTGATGATCGCCAAGTCGGCGTCGCCCTCGATCAGATAGGAGGTATCGACCATACGACCATCGACGCGGCCGGCAAGCGCAGCGCGCGCGAGACCGGCGCCGATATCGGCGGCCACGTCACGAACCGTCACCGGTTGCGCAAATGAGCGAATGGAACCGTCAGGCAGGCGAATGTCAGGCATGATTAACTCCAGTAGTCGGGTTTTATTTGCCCCGGATGCCGCGGGTAAAAAAAAAGTGCGGCATTCGAGCCGCACTTCTTGTTTCGATCGGGAACAACCAGTGGCTCGACTAGTGCGAGAAACCGGTTGTGGTAGTTCGTGCCACCCACATCATCTTCATGATGAAACTTCCCTCGGAATTCTGTCTTGGTAGGCACGATTGGATTCGAACCAACGACCCCCACCATGTCAAGGTGGTGCTCTAACCAACTGAGCTACGTGCCTAACGCTGAGGTGGCAATAGTAACGACAGTTGACCCATCGTGCAAGCCTCTTGACGTGAATAAAACGCGAATTCGACCATCATCGGGTATACTGGCGGCCTATTTTTTGAATCACTGAAGTTCGCCAATGCTCAAGTTCACCGTTCACAAAACCTCCGGCGGCGCGCGCCGCGGCACGCTGGAACTCAATCACGGCACCGTCGAGACGCCCGTGTTCCAGCCGGTCGGCACCTATGGCTCGGTCAAGGCCATGAGTCCGCTGGAACTCAACGAGATCGGCGCCCAGATCATTCTCGGCAATACGTTCCATCTATGGCTGCGTCCCGGCCTGGAGGTGATCGAGCAATTCGGCGGACTGCACAGCTTCATCGGTTGGGACAAGCCGATCCTTACCGACTCGGGCGGCTTCCAGGTATTCAGCCTGGGCGACCTGCGCAAATTGACCGAGGAAGGCTGCACCTTCCAAAGCCCGGTCAACGGCGACCGCTGCTTCCTGTCGCCGGAAGTATCGATGAAGATTCAGCGCGTGCTCAACTCCGACATCGTCATGATCTTCGACGAGTGCACGCCCTTCCCGGCCGACTACGACACCGCCGCCGCATCGATGCGCATGAGCCTGCGCTGGGCCGAGCGCTCGCGCCGCGCCTTCGACGACCTGAAGAACCCCAACGCGCTCTTCGGCATCATCCAAGGCTCGATGTACAACGACTTGCGCGAGGAATCGCTGCGCGAACTGATGAACATCGGCTTCGACGGCATCGCCATCGGCGGCCTGTCGGTGGGCGAGCCCAAGGAAGAGATGGAGCGCATGCTCAAGGTGATGCAGCCGATGCTGCCCGCCGACAAGCCGCACTACCTGATGGGCGTGGGCACCCCGGAAGATCTGGTCTACGGCGTGGCGCACGGCGTCGACATGTTCGACTGCGTGATGCCGACGCGCAATGCGCGCAACGGCTGGCTGTTCACCCAGTGGGGCGACATCAAGATCAAGAACGCGAGCCACAAGCAAGACACCCGTCCGCTGGACGAGGCGTGCGAGTGCTATACCTGCCGCCATTTCAGCCGCGCCTACCTGCACCATCTGCACCGTGTGGGCGAAATTCTGGGCGCGCGGCTCAACACGATTCACAACCTGCATTACTACCAGCAGCTGATGCGCGAAATCCGCGCGTCGATCGAAGCCGACCGCTTCGAGGACTTCCGCGCCGAGTTCGCTGCCAAGCGCGCCCGCGGCACTAAATGAGGATAGGCCGGTCAAAGCGCGCTCGCCCCGTAGCATAACGGTTGGAAAAGCCGCGCGTGCTGGCTACAATGACCGGTTTGCGAATACACCCTTTACCAGGAGTTTCAACAATGTTTCTGATTTCTTCCGCGTTTGCTGCTGGCGGCGCGACTGGCGCCGAGTCGCCGATCATGCAGTTCCTGCCGATGATCGTCATCTTCGCGCTGTTCTATCTGCTCTTGATCCGCCCGCAGCAAAAGAAGGCCAAGGAAACCAAGCAAATGTTGGCCGCCCTGAGCAAGGGGGATGAAGTGATGACCCAAGGCGGTTTCGCCGGCCGCGTCACCAAGCTGTCCGACCAATACGCCACGCTGGAAATCGCCGAAGGCGTCGAAATTCAAGTCGCCCGCGCCGCCATCACCGGCAAGCTGGAAAAAGGCACGATCAAGTCCCTGTAAGCATCGAGAGGGACTACGGCCCCTGCCCGCCTCGCGGGCAGGGCCTGTTCACATTTCCGCCGAACCACGCACATGAATCGCTACCCACTCTGGAAGTACATCATCATCGCGGTGGCACTCGTCATTGCGACGATCTACACCCTGCCCAATTTCTATGGTGAAACGCCGGCCGTTCAAGTCTCCAGCTCGCGTGAATCGATCCCGGTCGACGCCGCGCTGATGGGCCGCGTCGAAGGCGCGCTGCGCGCCCAGGGCATCGCCCCGGACGGCATGCTGCTCGACAACAACAGCCTGAAGGTGCGTTTCCACGATCCGGACACCCAAATCAAGGCGCGCGACGCCATCGAGCACGAGCTGGGCGAAAGCTACATCATCGCGCTCAACCTGCTGCCGGCCTCGCCGGACTGGCTCGCGCGACTGAAGGCCTACCCGATGTTCCTCGGCCTCGACTTGCGCGGCGGCGTGCACTTCATGCTCGAAGTCGACATGAAGGCCGCGGTCGACAAGACCATGGAACGCTACGCCGGCGACATCCGCCGCGCGTTGAAGAAGAAGGACGTGCGCTACGGCGGCGTCAAGCACATCGGCAACACCATCGAGATCCAGCTACGCGACCAAGACACGCTGGCGGCCGCTTCCGATGTGGTGTCGCGCAACCTGACCTCGCTGACCCAAACCCGCGACAATACGAGCTTCAAGCTGATTCTGAGCCTGTCGCCGGATGAAATGACCCGCATCCAAAGCGACGCGGTCAAGCAAAACATCACCACGCTGCACAACCGTGTCAACGAGCTGGGCGTGGCCGAGCCGATCATCCAGCAATCCGGTCCGAACCGCATCGTGGTCGAGCTGCCGGGCGTGCAGGACACCGCCAAGGCCAAGGACATTCTCGGCCGTACCGACACGCTGGAAGTGCGCATGGTCGAGGACGACCAAGCCAAGGTCAGCGCCGCCATGGCAGGCAACGTGCCGGCCGGCTACGACCTGATGGACGAAACCTCCGCCAACGGCACCGACAAGATCCTGGTCAAGAAAGACGTCGAACTGACCGGCGACAACATCAACGACGCCCAACCGGGCTTCGACGAGAACGGCGCGCCGTCGGTCAACATCAATCTCGACTCGACCGGCGCCGAGATCTTCCGCCAAGTGACCGCCGAAAACGTCGGCAAGCGCATGGCGATGATCCTGGTGGAAAAGAACCGCTCCGAAGTGGTGACCGCGCCGGTGATCCGCACCGAAATCGGCGGCGGCCGCGTGCAGATCTCGGGCAGCATGAGCCCGGCTGAAGCGCGCGACGTGGCGCTGCTGCTGCGCGCGGGCTCGCTGGCCGCGCCGATGAACATCATCGAGGAACGCACCATCGGCCCGAGCCTGGGCAAGGAAAACATCGACAAGGGCTTCCACTCCACCATGTGGGGCTTTGCCGCCATCGCGGTGTTCATGCTGATCTACTACCGCGTGTTCGGTCTGATCTCGGCGATCTCGCTCGGGGTCAACCTGTTCATGCTGGTGGCGCTGCTGTCGATGATCCAGGCCACGCTGACCCTGCCGGGTATCGCCGCCATCGCGCTGGCGCTCGGCATGG
This sequence comes from Paludibacterium sp., assembly GCF_019232825.1. Classification (GTDB taxonomy): domain Bacteria; phylum Pseudomonadota; class Gammaproteobacteria; order Burkholderiales; family Chromobacteriaceae; genus Paludibacterium. The sequence continues at coordinate 32,600 of NZ_JAFAND010000068.1, forward strand.
CGATCGACTCCAACGTGCTGATCAACGAACGCGTGCGTGAAGAGCTGCGCAACGGCATGCCGCCGCATTCGGCGATCCAGGCAGGCTACGAGCACGCCTGGGCGACGATTCTCGACTCCAACATCACCACGCTGATCGCCGGCCTCGCGCTGTTGATCTTCGGCTCCGGCCCGATACGCGGCTTCGCCGTCGTGCACTGCCTCGGCATCATGACCTCGATGTTCTCGGCGGTGCTGGTGTCGCGCGGTCTCGTCAACCTGTGGTACGGCCGCCGTCGCCGCATCAACTCGCTTTCGGTGTAAGGGGCCCGGACATGGAAATTTTACATTTCAAAAAAGATATTCCGTTCATGAGCTACGGCCGGATCACCACCGCGATTTCGCTGGTGACCTTCATCCTGGCCGTGTTTTTCCTGATCACCCGCGGGCTGAACTACAGCGTCGAATTCACCGGCGGCACGGTGATGGAGGTGCAGTACCAGCAAGCCGCCGACCTCGCCGACGTGCGTACCCGCGTCGACGGGCTCAAGCTAGGCGAATCGACGATCCAGACGCTCGGCAGCTCGCGCGACGTGATGATCCGTCTGCCCAACCTGAAATCCAAGTCGTCGGCACAGCTGTCGAACGAAGTGCTGACCGCGCTGAAACAAAGCGGTCAGCCGGTCGAACTGCGCCGGGTCGATTTCGTCGGCCCGCAGGTGGGCGAGGAACTGGTCCAGCACGGTCTGACCGCGGTGGGCATCGTCTGCCTCGGCATCATGCTCTACCTGGCGCTGCGTTTCGAATGGCGCTTCGCCGTGTCGGCCATCATCGCCAACATGCACGACGTGGTGATCATTCTCGGCTGCTTCGCGCTGTTCCGTTGGGAGTTCTCGCTGACGGTGCTGGCCGGCGTGCTGGCGGTGCTGGGCTACTCGGTGAACGAGTCGGTGGTGGTGTTCGACCGGATCCGTGAAAACTTCCGCAAGGCCGGCATGCGCAACCACACGGTTGCCGAGATCATCGACAACGCCATTACCGCGACGATGAGCCGGACCATCATCACCCACGGTTCGACCGAAACCATGGTGCTGGCGATGCTGCTGTTCGGCGGCCCGGCGCTGCACGGCTTCGCCACCGCGCTGACCATCGGCATTCTGTTCGGTATCTACTCGTCGGTTCTGGTGGCGAGTCCGATCGTGCTGTGGCTGGGCGTATCGCGCGAAAACCTGGTCAAGCCGCCGAAGCAAAAACAGGAAGCGGTGGTCTAACCGCTTCCGCGATACTGGCCGGTGCCTCCGCACCGGCCAGTTTTTCTTTTACACTATCGATTCCTCGGTCCGAGTGGAGCTCTGCCCTTCATGCATTACGTCACCTTTCTGATCGACTTCATTCTGCACATCGACCAGCATTTGCCGCCGCTTGTCGCCGCCTACGGCCAGCTGATCTACCTGATCCTGTTCGCCATCATCTTCAGCGAAACCGGCCTGGTGGTCGCGCCGTTCCTGCCCGGCGACTCGCTGTTGTTCGTGGCCGGCACCTTGGCCGCCACCGGCAACATGAGCCTGGCCACGCTGATGGGCGCGCTGGCCGTGGCCGCCATTCTCGGCAACCAGGTCAATTACCTGATCGGCCGTTTCTTCGGCCATAAGCTGTTCGCCAACCCGAATTCGAAAATCTTCCGTCGCGCCTATCTGGACCGCACACACGCGTTCTATCAGAAGCACGGCGGCAAGACGCTGATCTTCGCCCGCTTCATGCCGATCATCCGCACCTTCGCGCCGTTCGTGGCCGGCATCGGCGAAATGCCGCTCATCCGCTTCACCGCGTTCAACGTCATCGGCAGCGCGCTGTGGGTCGGTCTGTTCTGCCTGGCGGGCTACCTGTTCGGTAACATCCCGATCATCCGCCACAACCTGGAACTGCTGGTGCTCGGCATCATCGTGGTGTCGTTTCTGCCGGCCGTTATCGCCGCTTGGCGTCATCGCAAGGGGGCGTGATCATGCGGCCGATCCGCAGGCTGCCCGATCATCTGGTCAACCAGATCGCCGCCGGCGAGGTGGTGGAGCGTCCGGCCTCGGCGCTGAAGGAGTTGCTGGAAAATAGCCTGGATGCCGGCGCCGACAAGATCGCCGTCGATCTGGCCCAAGGCGGCATCAAGCTGATCCGCGTCACCGACAACGGCGGCGGCATCGCCGCCGACGACCTGCCGCTGGCGCTCGACCGCCACGCCACCAGCAAGATCGCCTCGCTCGACGACTTGGAGCAGGTCGACACCCTGGGGTTTCGCGGCGAAGGATTGGCCAGTATCGCCTCCGTGTCGCGTCTGACGCTGATCAGCCGACCACGCGACGCCGCGCACGCACACCAGATTCTGGCCATCGACGGCCGTCTGCACCCGGTCGAGCCGGCGGCGCACGCCCCCGGCACCAGCGTCGAGGCGGTCGATCTGTATTTCAACACCCCGGCGCGGCGCAAGTTTCTCAAGTCCGACAATACCGAGTACGCCCACTGCGCCGCGGTATTCGAGCGCATCGCCCTGGCCCGTCCGGACGTGGAGTTCATCCTGCGTCACAACGGCAAGGTCGTCTGGCGCCTGCCGCAGCAAAGCCGCGCCGAGCGCGTGGCGGCGCTGTTGGGGCAAGACTTCATCCAGGCGTCGCTGCCGGTCGACAACGTGGCGGGCCCGCTGCAGCTCGCCGGGTTCATCGCCGACCCGACGTTTTCCAAAGCCAGCCGCGACGACCAGTACTTCTACGTCAACGGCCGCTTCGTGCGCGAGAAAACCGCGCAGCACGCGCTGCGCCAGGCCTACCGCGACGTGTTGCACCACGAGCGCTTTCCGGCCTACGTGCTGTTTTTGACCATCGATCCGGCCGCGGTCGACGTCAACGTGCATCCGACCAAGATCGAGGTGCGTTTCCGCGAATCGCAGGCGATCCACCAGTTTTTGTTCCACAGTCTGAACAAGACCTTGTCCGGCAGCGCCGGCAACCGCGCCGAGGCGCTGGCCGACGCCCCCGGGCAGACCGTTTCGGCGGCGGCGCCCGCCTTCGCCGCGCGGGCCGCCATGCCGCCGGCGCGCGGCCAAGTATACGTACAGCAGAGCATGCCGCTCTCGGTCGGCGCCGAGGCGCAAACGGTCTACCACAAACTGTTTGCCGGCGTGCGCGAGGAAGAGCGCGCGCTCGCGCCCGCCATCGACCTGGGTTCAACCGGCCTATCGCAGCCGGCGTTGCCGCCGAGCGACGACGGCATTCCGCCGCTGGGCTTCGCGCTGGCGCAGCTGCACGGCGTCTACATCCTGTCGCAATGCCAGGATGGCTTGATCGTGGTCGACATGCACGCCGCGCACGAGCGCATCGTCTACGAGCAGCTGAAGAGCGCACTCGACCAGGAGGGCATCCCCACCCAGCCGCTGCTGCTGCCGGTTTCGTTCGGCGCCAGCGCGCAGGAAGTCGCCACGGTGGAAGAGCATAAGGAAGGCTTGATGCGTCTCGGCCTGGAGCTCGCCGCGCTGTCGCCGACGCAGATCGCCATTCGCGCCGTGCCGCTGTGGTTGAAGGACGGCAACGCGGTCGACCTGGCGCGCGCGGTGCTGGCCGACGTGCGCGAATTCGGCCTGACGCGCGTCATGACCGAACGGCGCAACGAGCTGCTGGCCACCATGGCCTGTCATGGCGCGGTCCGCGCCAACCGCCAGTTGACGCTGACCGAGATGAACGCGCTGTTGCGCGACATGGAAGCCACCGAGCGCTCCGGCCAATGCAACCATGGCCGCCCGACCTGGTCGCGCCTGACGATGAAGCAACTCGACGAACTGTTCATGCGGGGCCAATAAGTGAAGCCCATTGACGTGCTGTTGTTGATGGGACCGACCGCCAGCGGCAAGACCGCGCTGGCGCTTGAGCTCGCGCGCCATTTCCCGATCGAGATCGTCAGCGTCGACTCGGCGCTGGTGTATCGCGGCATGGATATCGGCACCGCCAAACCGAGCGCGGCGGAGCAGGCCGCCTGCCCGCACCATCTGATCGACATCATCGACCCGCTCGACAGCTACTCCGCCGCGCAATTTCGCGCCGACGCCGAACGGCTGATCGACGAGATTCATGCCCGCGGCAACATTCCGCTGTTGGCCGGCGGCACCATGTTGTACTACAAGGCACTGCTGGAAGGCTTGTCCGAACTGCCGCAAGCCGACCCGGCCCTGCGCGCCCAATTGGATCAGGAGGCCGCCCTTCAGGGCTGGCCGGCGCTGCATGCCCGCCTGGCACGACTCGATCCGGTAACCGCCGCGCGGCTACAGCCGAACGATGCGCAGCGTATTCAACGCGCGCTGGAGGTCTGCCTCATCGCCGGACGGCCGATGTCCGAGCTGTTCCAGGACAAGGCGGTGCCCGAGCGCCGCTGGCGCTCGCTCAACCTGGCCCTGGCGCCGGCCGAGCGGCGCTGGCTGCACGAGCGCATCGCGCTGCGCTTCCGCCAGATGCTGGATGCCGGTTTTCTCGACGAGGTCACGGCGCTGCGCCGCCAATACCCCGCGCTCACGCCAGGACTGCCGTCGATGCGCTGCGTCGGCTACCGCCAAGCCTGGGAATACCTCGACGGCGGCTGCGGCTACGACGAGATGATCGAACGCGGCATCGCCGCCACGCGCCAGCTATGCAAGCGCCAGCTCACGTGGATGCGCTCGCTCGACGTACTGCCGCTCAACGCGCAGGAGCCGGACGCCGGTCGGCGCGCGCGCGCGCTGTGCGAGGCGTTTCTTACCGACCAGACGCTCCCCGCCGGCCTGCTCTACGACGGCCAATACTGACCCAACTGCCGCGCGGCCTTGCCGCGACCGCCGAACCCTCCTTATGCTCCCTCGCTACTTTGAGCGTAAGGAGGGTGCCATCACGATGTTAACTTTCGATACAAAACGGTTCGTCAATCGGCTGAAGTCCGGCGGCGTGCCCACCAAACAAGCCCAGGCCGAGGCAAGCGCCCTGGCGGAGGTCCTTGGGCGGGTCGAGTACGAGATGAGAGGACTGAGGCGTCAGATGCGCGTCTTGCGCGGAATCATCGGCGTGCTGGCGGCGGGATTCGCCGCGCTGCTTCTCAAGGTGTTTGCCCTGCCCCTCTTCTAGCCGGCCATGACGACGGCAACTCCCTTCAACGCGCTAACGAAATACTTGTTCATTAATTGATGCAAATCGCCCATGGTTTGCCATCACATGCCCAGGGACAATGCGGAGCCGAGATGGCGCTGTCCCCCAAGCAATGGAGTTGTGCGTTATATGTCTGAGCCAGAAAACCAAGCGGAAACCCCCTTTGCACGCGGCATACTGAGACTGCGGCAGGGTCTGCCCGAACTGGCACTGCATGATCTGGCGACGGCAAGCGCGGCAGCGCCCAACGAAGAGTGCTGCCGGCTGGCCTGGATCGAAGCGCTGGCACAATCGGGGGCTCAAGCAACGGCCCTTGACTGGCTGTCGGCCAATCCAGGGCATGGCATGCGCGCGCTCTTGACCGACCATTTCCGCCGAGCCGGCCAATTCAATCCACCTCGTACGCGGCCCACGCGCGCCGCGCCGCCTAGCGCGGCATTGCTGCGCCGATGCGACCAACTTCTGGCCCGATACAACGCCAACGGCGACCACACGCTGCTGCCGGACACCCTCGCTTTATGCCAGGCGCACCCGCGCGACGTGTTCGGTTGGAAGTTGCTCGGCGCGCTATGCTTGCGCCTAGGCCTGCGTCACTGTGCCCAAGTAGCCATGCAGCAAGCATTGGCCACGCAGGAGAACGACCCGGAACCCTGGAACAACCTCGGCAACCTGTTCCGCCAGACCGACCGGCTAGCGGAAGCGCGGCAATGCCTGACGCGGGCGCTGCAGTTGCGGCCGGAGGCGGCAAGCATCCATTTGAATCTCGGCAGCGTGCTCAACAGCATGGATTCACTGGACGATGCCGAGGCATGTTTTCGGCAGGCACTACGCCTGCGGCCTCAGTCGCCGGAGGCACAGAATAATCTAAGCAATACCCTGCGCCGCCAGGAACGGCACGAAGAGGCCGCCCTGCTGCTGGAGCAATTGCTGGCAAGCCATCCCCACTTCGCGCTGGGATGGAACAATCTAGGCTGCGTGCTGCGCGATCAAGGCCGGCTCCCCGAGGCAGTGGCGGCATTGCAACGCGCGCGCGCCCTGGCGCCGGAAGAAGCCAGCATCGCCCTCAACCTGGTCGCCACTCAACTCAACCTGGGCGAGTTCGAACAGGCGGAACCGGTCCTGACGGAGACTCTGTCGCGCTGGCCGCTCGATGTGCAGGCCTGCCGGTTGCATGCCTGGCTGATGTGCCAAACCGCACGAGAACAGCACGCGTTCGTATCCTATGCGCGCGCGTTGGCGCTGGCGCCTGGCCGGTATCCGCTCCTACTGGATCTGGGCTCGCAACTCCTGGATCTGGCCCGGCCGGCCGAGGCGGAAAACATCCTGCGCCAAGCGTTGGCGCAGCGGCCGGACGATGTCGTGGCGCTCAATTTGCTGTCGAGGGCGCTGCGCATGCAGGAACGCACCGAGGAGGCCGAGGCCCCGCTACGGCAAGCGCTGGCGTTGCAACCGCAGGATGGCGAAACGCTGGCCAACCTCGGCATCGTACGGGCCGATTTGAACGACCCCGCACAGGCGGAGAGCTACTTGCGTCAGGCGATCTCGACGAGCCCTGCGGCGGCCCACTATCACGTGTATCTCGCGGATTTTCAGATGATGCAGGGGCAGCGCGCGCAGGCGGAAGCGAGCGTCGATCGCGCCTTGGCGCTGGCGCCCGACTCGCCGCAAATACTGTCCTCTATCATGATCATGCTGTCGCTCAGCGCGAACGACCCCCGTTTGGCCAGCGTCGAGACACTGTACGCGCAACGGGCCCGCTGGGCGTTGCCGGTACGGGCCAGATTCAGTTTGGCGTTGGGAAAAGCGCGGGAAATCGGCGGCGACGCGGCGGCGGCTTTCGCCGCCTATGCCGAGGGTAATGCCCTCTTGGCGCGGCTGCAGCCATTCGATGCGCAACAGGATCAGCAGTTGTTCGACACCATCGCCCGCTTTTACGACGAAGCGCTGTTCGCCAAATGGGCGAGCGCGTTGGCGGCGCAAGCGGATAGCAAACGGGTGCCGGTATTCATCGTCGGCATGCCGCGCTCCGGCTCCACCTTGGTCGAGCAGATCCTGGCCGCCCACCCCGGCATGTATGGCGCGGGCGAGAGCCTGCTGATGAACCCGATCGCGGCGCAGGCATCCGAGTTATTGCACGCCTCGCCCACCGACTCTGCCTGCCTCGAATCGCTGCACACCTTAAGCCAGGACTATCTGCGGCGTTTGTGGCGCCTAGCGCCGGACGCACCGCTGATCAGCGACAAGATGCCGGAGAATTTTTTCCACCTCGGTCTGATTGCCTTGCTGTGGCCGCAGGCACGCATCATCCATTGCGAGCGCTCGCCGCTGGATACCTGCTTCTCCTGCTTTACGACGCCGTTCCGCGTCGGCCATGGCTACAGCACCGATCAAACGGCGCTGGCCGGCCGCTATCTACGCTACCGGCAATTGATGCGTCACTGGGAACACGTGCTGCCACCGGGGCGAATGTTGACGGTGCGCTATGAAACGCTACTGGAAGCCCCCCAAGCCGAGATCGGCCGCATGCTGGATTTCCTCGGGCTGCCCTGGCACGACGACTGCCTACGTTTTCATCAGGTGCCGCGCCTGGTGCTCACCGCGAGTCAGAACCAGGTGCGGCGGCCGTTGTATCGCAGCTCGGTGGGCCGCTGGCGGCCATTCGCGCCTTGGCTTGAGCCCATGCGGACGCTCTTGGCCGAGCAGGAAGCGGCTTGGACCACAAGCGTCAGCGCGCCGCCACCAGCTTGATTTCCACTTTCCACGCCGGATCGGCCAGCTTGGCCTGCACGGTGGCGCGCGACGGCGTTTGGCCGGCGAGCACCCAGGCATCCCAAGCGGCATTCATGGCGCCGTAATCGGCCAGGTCGGCCAAAAAGATCGTGGCATCGACGATCTTGCTCTTGTCGCTGCCAAGCTCCGCCAATAGCGCATCGATCTGCGCCAGCACGTCGGCGGTCTGCGCCGTGGCGTCGACGCTGGTGTCGCGCGGCACTTGCCCGGCCAGAAAAATCAGCCCATTGGTCACAACAGCCTCGGACAGGCGGGGACCCGGTTGATGGCGGTAAATCGTCACGCTTCGCTCCTAAGTCAAAGAGATTGCCGGTTCATTCTAACGTCATTACGCCGACGCGGTACTCGCCAAACCCGCCGCCAAATCGCGGCGCAGATCCTCCAACCCTTCGACGCCGACCGACAACCGCAACAGGTTATCGGTCAAACCGATCTTTTGCCGATGTTCGACCGGCACCGCCGCGTGCGTCATGGTCGCCGGATGGCACACCAAGCTCTCCACACCCCCCAGGCTTTCAGCCAGCGTGAACAACTTGAGCGGTTGCAGAAAACGGCGCACCGCCGCCTCGCCGCCCTTGAGGTAGAACGACACCACGCCGCCGAAGCCCTGCATCTGACGGCGCGCCAGTTCATACTGCGGATGGCTTTCCAGCCCGGCGTACAGCACGCCCTCCACCATCGGCTGCGTTTCCAGCCAGCGCGCCAAGGCCAGCGCGTTGGCGTTGTGCCGCTCCATGCGCATGGCCAGCGTGCGCAAGCCGCGCGTCACCAGGAAGCTGGGGAACGGATCGAGCACCGCCCCGGCGGCGTTGTGCAGAAACGCCAGTTTTTCCGCGAGTTCGGGCCGGTCCTTGCCGACCACCGCGACGCCGGCCACCACGTCGGAGTGGCCGTTCAAATATTTGGTGGCCGAATGCACGACGATGTCGAAGCCATGATCCAGCGGCCGCTGCACCACCGGCGAGGCGAAGGTGTTGTCGACCACCGATAGGATGCCGCGCTCGCGCGCGAGCTTGCCCACCGCGGCCAGATCGACCAGCTTATTGAGCGGATTGGAGGGCGTTTCCACCCAAAGCAGCCGCGTCTCGGGCTTGATCGCCGCGGCCAAGGCAGCCAAGTCATCGGCCGGCACATAGCTGACCGACAGATTGGCGCTGACGCCACGCACCCGCTCGAATAGGCGGAAGGTACCGCCGTACAAGTCGTCGACGGCGACGATGTGGCTGCCGGCCGGCAGCAGGTCGAGCACCGTGGCGATCGCCGCGAGTCCAGAGGCAAAGGCGTAACCCTGCGCGCCGCCTTCCAGCTCGGCCACCGCGCGTTCCAGCAGTTGGCGCGTCGGGTTTTGCGAGCGGGAGTATTCGTAGCCGGTATGCTCGCCCGGTCCATATTGGCGATATGTCGAGGTGGCGTAGATGGGCGGCACCACCGCGCCGTACGGATCGGCGAACGGGTCGGCCAGCAGCCCGGCGGTCACGGACAGCGTATGAAAGTCGGTCATGGCATTTCCTTTGTGCGATTTTCTTCGAATGGAAACAATATAACCGACAGGAATGTAACCTGTAAAACTAAGAACAAAAAGGCCAGTGCAAGCACTGGCCCGGGAGCGGATTGACAGCCGCGCTTAGGCGACGGCCACGCGGCGCAGATCGATGGCGAAACGCTCCAACGCGGCAATACCGCTCGACTCGGCGCGAACGCACCAGTCATGCAGCTCCTGCAGCAGCTGTTCGCGCGTCAAATTGGAACGCAGCCAAACGCGGCTCAGCTCCTGGCGCATCGCATACACCTTGGCCACCAGCGGGCTGTTTGCCAGCAATTGCTCCAATTCGACACGCTCGGCCGCCGAGGTCTGCTGCGACTCCTGCTTCAGCCAGCGCTTGAACTTGGCCGGCAAATCCGGCGCGTGGACCTCCGGCAAGGCGCCGCGCACGCGCGCCAATTCATCTTGGCAGGCATGGGCCAGGTCGCGGGCAAAGCGCGCGGCCAGCGCATAACGGTTGGCCACGATCGCTTGCAAGCGCTCGGCATCGATGTTGAGCGTCGCGCCGGCGCATTGCAGCTTCGGCGCCACTTTGCGCACGCGCGCGAGACCCAGCATCGACAGGATGCGGATGTACATCCAGCCGATGTCGAACTCGAACCACTTATAGGACAGCTTGGCCGAGGCGCCGAAGGTATGGTGGTTGTTGTGCAGTTCCTCGCCGCCGATCAGGATGCCCCACGGCACGATATTGGTCGACGCGTCGTCGCACTCGAAATTGCGATAGCCCCAGTAATGGCCAACGCCATTGATCACCCCGGCGGCGAAGAGCGGAATCCAGATCATCTGCACGCCCCAGATCAACAGGCCGGGCAGACCGAACAGCACCAGGTCGATGGCCAGCATCAGCAGGATGCCCTTGCCGTTGTGCGCGGCGTAGAGCTTGCGCTCGATCCAATCGTCCGGCGTGGCGTGGCCGAATTTTTCGATATCATCGCGGTTGGCGCAGGCGTCGCGGTACAGCCAGGTGCCTTTGAACAGCACGGTCCAGATGCCGCGCACCTGCGGGCTATGCGGGTCGTCGCCGCTCTCGCAGCGCGCGTGGTGCTTGCGGTGCACGGCGGCCCATTCCTTGGTGACCATGCCGGTGGTCAGCCACAGCCAGAAACGGAAAAAATGGCTGATAAGCGGATGCAAATCGAGCGCGCGGTGCGCCTGATGGCGATGCAGGAAAATCGTCACCGAAGCGATGGTGACATGCGTCAAAGCCAGGGCGGCGAGCACGTAGCCCCACCATGGCAGGTCGGTTAGACCATGAAAGAATACGGCCATGCTTGTCTGGTTCCTCGGACTGGAGTGAAATGGACAAATTGAAGTTAGCAGCGAATGATTTTTATTTAGCGTTATCGGCGCAGTATAAAAGAAACCTCGTGTTTTGTCAGAAGCTTGAACAAGCGGGTTCATTGCAGCGGCGCACATGGTGTACCATTAGCCCCTGGTTCCCATTTACTTCAGAAAAGATCCTGTGTTGCAAAAACAACGCCTGACTTTCGCCGCGGCCATTCTGGGCGGCTTGTTCGTGCTTTATGGCGGCGCCGCTTACTGGGCCGGCATCAAGGCCGAGGAAACCCTGGAAGAACAGCACCGCATGCTGGCGACCCTGCCGCTGTTCAAGGTCAAATCGCACACTTATGACCGTGGCTGGTTCTCGTCGCAGGAAACCACCGAACTGGTGTTCAACCGCCGGCTGACCGGCCCGTACGAAGGCATGCTGCCGGATAACGTGCGCGCCCTGCTCGGCTCGACCATCCGTTTCACCAACACGGTCAAGCACGGTCCCTTGCCGGGACTCGGCAGCTTCGACCTGCGCCCGGCGCGCGCGCTGGTGACCACGCAGTTCGACATGAGCGAAAGCACCAAGAAGACGCTGGCGCTCTTCTTCGGCGACAAAGAGCCGATCACCGTGATCAATCGCCTGGGTTTCGGCGGCGGCGGCGAGCTCAAGGTCAACGTGCCGAACTTCGACTATGAAGAAGCGCTGTCGGGCGTGAAGGTCAAATGGCAAGGCTTCAACCTGACCGTCGACTATCAGCAAGGCTTCAAGCAGTACCAGACCGAGGCGGTTTCGCCGTCGTTCTCGCTGGAAGCCGCCAGCAAGGGCACCGTGCACTTCGACGGCGTGCGCTACGTCTCCGACATCCGCCCCGGCGTCACCGGCGTCAAACTCGGCACCAGCGAGCTGACCGTCAACAACGTCCAGCTCAACTGGAAGGACAGCATCCCGTACAGCATCAAGCTCAACGACTTGGTCTATCTGCTCACGCGCATGCACGTGGGCGAATTCATCAATCCGTCGGGCGAATTCAAGCCGTCGAGCGTCACGCTCAAGGGGCTGCATTATCAGATCGTCACCTCGGAGGAAGACCCGTTCGTCAACTCGCGCGGCAAGCTGGGCTTCGACACCTTCAGCTATAACGATCAGGTCTACGGCCCGATGCGGCTCGACGTGTCGGCCAACCACCTGCACGGTCCCACGCTCGTCAAACTCGACCAGGCCATCGCCCAGCTGCCGATCGAGGGCATGGACGCCGCCACGCTGCGCAAGAGCTACATCGGCACCATCAAGAAGTACGGCATTCCGCTGTTGGAAAACGATCCCCGTCTGGTGGTCAACGAGTTCTATCTGAAGATGCCGAGCGGCGAGGCCACCCTCAAGGGGCAGCTGGCGCTCAAGGGCTTCCACGAGGCGGACTTGAAAGACCCGATCACCGTGCTCAAACGTTTCCAGGTCAATGCCGACGTTTCGCTGCCGCGTCAAACACTGGAAAACCTGGTCGTCACCCAGGCGCGCAACCTGTTCACCGTCGATCAGAGCGCCGAGGATCAGCCGAACCTGAACGAAATCGACGATTTGGCCAAGAACCTGCTCGACAACCAATTGGCGCAGTGGACCGACCAGGGCTACATTCGCGTCGACGGCGGCCAGTTGAGCACCCGCATCGACTATCACGACGGCGAGCTGCGCGTGAGAGACAAGCGCGTGCCGCTGCCTTGGGAAGAAAAGGACGATCCGGCCGGTCCGGCTGGAAACGGCCAATAATCAAGGGGGCGCGAGCCCCCTTTTTGCATGTTGAGGAACACCGCGATGGAACGCTGGACACCGCACGTGACAGTGGCGGCGCTGATCGAGCGCGACGGCCGTTTTCTGTTGGTGCGAGAACAAACCGCCGCCGGCATCCGCTTCAACCA
>NZ_JAFAND010000123.1 GCF_019232825.1 Paludibacterium sp.
GCGGGCGCGGGCGCAGGCGCAGGCGCAGGTGCCGGTGCCGGTGCCGGTGCCGGTGCAGGTGCCGGTGCCGGTGCGGGTGCCGGTGCAGGTGCGGGTGCAGGTGCGGGTGCGGGTGCGGGTGCGGGTGCGGGAGCGGGAGATGGCGAAGGCGCAGGTGCGGGAGACGGCGCGGGGGCGGGCGCTGGTGCCGTGGAGAAGCCAGCCTCGATGTCTGCCGTCTGGTAAACCTGCACGGCCTCGACGTTGAGCTGCCGGACGCCGCTGATGCCCGCGTCAATCTCGGCGATGTTGACGTCCTCGGCGCCGCTGGCGAGCTGCACGCGTGGCGCGCGCAGCAGGAGGTCACCGCTGTGCGGGGTGGTGGCGCCGGTGCTGTAGCCGGTGGCACCGGCGCCCGCGTCGAGCGCGAGCATGGCGCCCGCTTGCAGCTGGATTTGGCCGAGCGCCGTCATCAGGTTGATGGCACCGCCGTTGCCGCCGGCCGCCGTGGCGTAGGTCAGCAGCTCGGCGCCGCTGCGCACGACAAGATCATTGCCGGCCGCGAGCGTGATGCTGCCGCCCTGTGCACCGGACGCGTCGAGCACGCCGGCCACGCTGAGCTGGCCGCCGTCGGCCTCAAGGTTGATGTCCTGGGCGCGCAGCAGCGTGCCGGCACCGATGCTCATATCGCCGTTGCGCTGGCGCAGGTTGAGTGCGCCGCTGAAGTTGCTGGTACCAACCGCAGCGAGCTGCTGCGCGAGAGCCTGCACGTTGATCAACGTGCCGCTGTCGATCGTCAGCTGCGCCTGCTGGCCCGTGGCGTTGGCGAGGCCACGCAGCTGGCCGTCGATCGTGACGCCGCCGACCGGCGCGCTCAAGCTGACCGCGCCCGCATCGCCAGCGGCCGAGGCCGAGACGTCGATCGTCGCGCCGCTCAGCAGCGCGACCTGGCCTTGCGCTGCCTGGGCGGTCAGGCTGCCGGCGGGGTTGTCGATGTTCTGCTGGTCGATGACGATGCGCTGGCCCTGCAGCAGCGTCTGCGAGCCGGCCATGAAGACCAGGTCGCCGCTGCTGGCCGCCAGCGTCAGCTGACCGCTCGGCAGGTTGATGAGGCCGTCCTGGTAGATGCTTTGCGCGTTGATCGTCACCGCTGCGCCGGCGCCCGGCGTGGCGGTGCCGCTCGGCGTGCCGTCGGCCGCGACGAGGCTGAACTGGCCCTGCGCGCTGATGCTGGCCGTCGCGCCGTCGGCGGCGATGAGGCGCTGCGCCGTCAGTGCGAGGTGCCCTGCGGCGGTGAGCTGCGCGCCATCATCGAGCACGATGTCCTGGCCGGCGGTGATGACGTTCGTCGCGCCGTCGAGCTGCACGGCCTTCACGCCCTGTTGGCCGCCAGCGATCGTGACGGTTTTGTCCGCCTGCAGTGTCAGCTGGCCCAGTGCGGGAGCGCGCGAGACCGGCGCGTTGCCGCTGCTGTTGCCGAGCATCAGCGATTGCGCGCTGACGGTGGCGCTGCCGTTGCCAAGCAGCGCGATGTCCGGCGCGTCGAGCTCGACGAGTGCCAGGCTGCCGTCGCCGAGCGCGCTGCCGGCCATGAAGCCGATGCTCGAATAACTCCGCAGGCGCAGCGCCTGGCTCGGTGCAAGCTGGCTCAGCAGCGCGCTCGAGAGCAGCAGCGTGCCGGCGTCGCTGGCCTGCGTGCCGCCGACTTGGATGCGACCGGCGCCGAGGCTCACGGCCGCGGCGCTGAAGCTCGCGCTCGGGTCGACGCTGAAGACGTTCGAGGCGTCGAGGCTCACGCTACCCTGCGCGCCGCCGCTGAGCACGGCGCCCTGCCCGATGACGAGATCGCCGCGCTGCTGCAGCGCTGCCTGGCGCGTGAACCCGGCGTCGGCGGCGTTGCTGACGCGCACGGCGGCGCCGTCGCCGGTCAGTGTGAATTGGGTGCTAGGCGTCGTGGCCGCGGTGCCGGCGGCCGGCGCCTGGATCACCGAACCCGCGGTGAGCGTGACGCTTTGCTGCGCGGCGAGCATCACGTCGGCATCGCTGAGCGCGACGCCGTGGTTGGCGAGCGTGACGGTGCTGGCGCCGACGGTGAGCGCGCCGCTGGTGCCGTCGGCGTCGGGCGAAGCGCCGATCACCAGCGTCTGGGCGCCGAGCTTGCTGAGCATGCCGGCCGAGAGGTCGAGCGCGTTGGCGTCCGAACTGCCCGTGCCGTTGTCGGTGATGACGATGTCGTTCGACACCACGTAGGCCGTGCCGCCGCGGCCTTGCAGCGACGGCGTGCTGCTGCCCGCCGCGGCCGTGACCTGGCTCGGCGCGAAAGCGATGCTCGCGTTGAACTGCATCGCCGAGGCCGAGAGGATCAGCTGCCCCGCGTCCACGGGCAGCGCCGGTGCGCTCACGCCCTTGTTGGCCGCGGCGCTGCTGAAGTAGCTGTTCGCGTCGGTCAGGTCGAGCTCGCTGCGCTGGTGCGCCTGCGCCGAGGTCAGCACCTGCCAGTTGCTCGGCAGCGAGGCGCCGAAGCTCGTGCCCGCATCGACGACGCGTGCGCCGATCGTGACGCTGCCGTCGATGTTCTTGACCGTCGAGCCCTGCGCCAACAGCGTGCCGCCGACCGGCTGCACGAGAAACGCGCCGGCCAGCGCGGCGTAGCGCGCGGGCAGCAGCGTGTAGGTGCCTGCGGGAATCGGGCCGCCGTTGCCGGTGATCTGCAGCTGCTTGCCCGCACCGGGCAGCACGGCCGCGAGGCTCGGGTCGTTCGGCGCGAGGCCCTGCACGCTCGGCACGAGCGCGAAGGCGCCACCACTCGCGGCACTGCCGCTGAAGACGTCGGTCGAACCGCCCGGGCCCGGCACGAACTGCCACGCGAGCAGCTGGCCGCCGCCGCTGAGGTCGAGCTTGGCCTGCGCGTCGGCGTCGATGCTGCCGGCCGGCGCCGAGAGCGTGATGCTCTTGGACGGCGGCGCGGTCGTGGCCGTTTGCGTGACCGGGTCGAGCCACTGGCTGCCGGAGATCGTGCCCCACAGCAGTTGCTGGC
>NZ_JAFAND010000013.1 GCF_019232825.1 Paludibacterium sp.
CCGCTGCCATGTTTTCCCAGGCATCGCTATCAGGCGGTAACGCCGCATTCCTACGCAATCTGAACCCGTCATTGCATGGTTTGCAATTGGGGCAAGACAGATTGCCAATTTATTTTTTGTGCATGATAATCATTCTCAATAAAAAATTCATGGAAACGATGAATGGACGCGATCGCTCCTTCATTTCAGCAGCCAAATCGGCATGAGCGGCAGCGCAGTCTGTTTTGCGCCGGCCGGGTGCGCATGATGTTGGACCGCTATCCTGAGCCCACGAGCCCGCTCACGGTGATCATCCTGCACGGCGCGGGCGCCCATAGCCTGTGGTTCGCCAACGATGCATTGGCATTGCAGCAGGCCGGCTATGAAGTGTTGGTGCCGAATTTGCCGGGCTACGGTCCGCTGAAGGCCAAGGCGCATGAGGTTGACCATGCCCATTGGGAACACTGTGTCGCCGCGCTGGTTGCGCAAGAAGCCGAACGCAGCGGACGGCCGTGCGTGTTGATCGGCTGCAGCCTTGGCGGCTTTCTGGCGTATCAGGTGGCTTGCCGGTGCGATCAGGTTGTCGGGCTGGTCGCCACCTTGCTGGGCAACCCGCAGTTGGCCGAGGTCAGGCGGGCCTATGGCCGTTTCCCTTGGCTGTCGCATCCCTTGGTGACGGCTTGCCTGCCTTTTTTCTCCCGTGTCTTGCCGGTGTCGCTGCCTGTGCGCTGGCTGGCCAATATGCCGAAGATCAGCAATGATCCGGCGCTGACCCGACGACTCATCGCCGATCCGCTTGGCGGAGGGCGTTGGCTGCCGCTGCGTTTCATCGCCTCGCTGCTCGATGCGCGCCCACGCATTGCGCCGGCGCAATTCGATCGCTGCCCGGTACTCGTGGTCCACCCGGAGCAAGATCGCTGGACAGTGCCGGCATTAAGCCACCTCATGTTCGATTTGCTGCCGGTGCGCAAAGCATTCGTCCTGTTGCCCGATTGCGGCCATTTCCCGGTTGAACCTTCCGGGGTGGCGGTCATGCAAGCGGCGATATTGGCCTTTTTGGTCGATCTACAGCCAAAGTGAACCCTGCCATGCCCTCCGCCGCAGACCCTTACACCCTCGTCGACACGCGTCATGGAACGATGCTTGCCAATCGCTTTGACGAGTATGTCGGTCAGGCGTTGATCCACTATGGCGAGTACGCCGAGCTGGAAACGCAGTTGCTGTTGCAATGCGCCAACCAGCCGGGCACGGTGGTCGAGGTCGGCGCCAATATCGGCAGCCAGACCGTGCCCCTGGCGAAAGCGGCCAAAGCCATCGGCGCGGACGTCATGGCGTTCGAACCGCAGCCGTTCGTGTTCCAGAATCTGTGCGCGAACCTGGCGCTAAACGCCGTGGACAATGTGGCCGCGTGGCCCTTCGCGTGCGCCGCGCAGCCGGGGACGGTCTGGCTCGGCCGTCCCGATTACCGGCGCACGGGCAACTTCGGCGCGGTTTCGGCGCAAACGCAGCCGTTGGCGAATGGCGTTCAGGCGCCGTGCGTGCGGCTGGACGAGATGACGCGCGAGCGGCGCGTGAGCCTGTTGAAAGTGGACGTCGAGGGGTTTGAGTTACAGGTGCTGGAAGGCGCCTTGGATGTGCTGGCCAACCACCGTCCTCTGTTGTTCGTCGAGAATGACCGCGTCGCCAACTCTTCCGCGCTGATCCAATTCTTGTGGGGGCAGGGTTACCGGCTTTGCTGGCACATCAGTCCACTATTCAACCCGCACAATTACCGCGGCAACGCGGACAACCGCTATCCGCAACTCTACTCGTTCAACATGCTGGGCGTGCCGCGGGAAGCCAGCCTCGTGCTGCAAGGGTTCGAGGAAATCGTCGACGCGGCCGTTCATCCGCTGGCGGGGCGAATGCCCCGGTCAATATTTGAGTAATGGTGCAATTAACTAATATATTGCAATTATAAAGTACAAAAATCTGTAAATACTGGCTTAATGGCTAGATTCGCCTGCGTAGAGGTTCTTTCATAATCGCCCAAATTTTCCATCGGGGCGATCATGAAACGCAAGAACGTATTACCGAGACAACGTGCCATCGCCGCCGCTTTTGCCGGCGCGCTCACCGGCGTCGCGCCGCTCGTCGCCAAAGCCGACTGCGGCATCAATGGGACGATCAGCGCCAACACCACCGAGATCGGCTGGTCGTCGGGCAACTGCACGATCGCCACCAATGTCGTCCTCTCCAATTTCAACACGGCGACCGCGTTGCTGGCGACCGGCTCCTCGCTGGGCACGCTGACCAACAACGGCACGATTGCCGGCATCACGTATGGAATGGTCAATTCGGGCACCATCGGCGTGCTGAACAACAACAGCGGCGGTCAGATCCTCGGCGGCAGCACGGGCATTCGCAACACCGGTTCCATCAATGCGTTCAACAACAGCGGTCTCGTCGGGGGCACCAGCACGTCCGGCACCATTGCGTCGGGCCTGCAGAACACCGGCGCGATCGGGACGCTGACCAACACCGCCACCGGCACGATTACCGGCGCGGGGCGGGGAATCTTCAATACCGGCAGCATCGCCGTCGTCAACAACCAGGGCCTGCTTGCCGGCAGCGGCACGGTCAGCGGCAGTATCTTCGGCATCGATAACAACGGCGGCAGCATCGGCACGATTCTCAATAGCGGCACCATCAAAGGCTCCACCTATATCGGGACGATCGTCGGCTACGGTGTGCTGGGGGAAAATTCCGGCACCATCAGCGCGTTGAACAACAGCGGCACCATCACCAACGAACTGGGCGTCCTCATCCGCAGCGGCGCCTCGCTGGGGACGCTGACCAATAGCGGGTCGATCGTCGGCACCTTTTCGGGCGTGGTGGCGCAGAGCGGGACTATCGGCACCATCAACAACTCCGGCCTCATCAGCGGCGCGACCAGCCAAACCGTCACCGGTTTCCCGAGCGGGCCCTATACGGGGATTTTCGCGTTGGCCGGCGCTCAAATCGGCTCGGTAACCAACAGCGGCACCATCACGGGCCTGCTCAACGCCATCAATATCGACAGCACCAGCACCATCGGTCAGATCAGCAATAGCGGCTTGATCGCCGGCAACATCCATAACACCGGCTCGGTCAACCTCAGCATCAGCGGTGGCAGCGGCGCGGTATTCGGCACACTGACCGGCATCAGCGGCGGGATCGCCAGCGTGAATGCGGGCATGCTCACCAATACCTCGTCCAATGTCGTCTTCGGGTCCGGCAACCTGCTGCTTAACGACAACGTCAACGTTGGCAGCCATGCCGTCAATAACAGCGGCGCCAAACTGCAGGTCAACAATGCCATCGCGATCACGGGCAATTACACGCAGGGGGCCTCCGCCACGCTGTCGGTCGGCGTCGCCGACAACGCCGTCGCCGGCGGCACGATCGGCAGCGACAGCGGTTACGGCCGGTTGGTCGTCTCCGGCACCGCCAATATCGCCGCCGGCTCGGCCGTGACCCTGCAGAAGCTGAACGCCTATGGCTTTGCCGCCGGCCAACGCTTTGTCGTCATCGACGCCACCGGCACCGGCACCAACTACAACGCAGGTTCGTTACAGTATTCGATTGCCGGGACGAGCGGCCTGGTTGTTACCGGCGCGGCCGTGGCCAACGGCGCGAACAGCGATCTTGTCCTGACCGTCGCCAACCCCGGTGGATCAACGACAACCGGCGCCACGGCGCCCAATGCGGTGTCGGCGCTTGGGGGGCTCGCGAACTACACCGGTATCAGCCCGGCTTTGCTTAACTTGTACAACGCCTCGCTCGCGCTCGACGCCAGCGGTTCGACCCAAGCGCTCAATGCCGCCGGCAAGCAGCTCGGCCCCGCGACGCAGGCCTCGTCGAGCCGCGCGGCGGCGGCGCCGACCTTCGACGTGCTCAACATCATCTCAAGCCACGCCAACGGTTTGCGCTTGGCGCAAAACGTCGGCAGCGGCATTTCGACCGGCGAGGCGTCGTCTGGCTGGGGTGTCTGGGGCCAGGTGCTGGGCGGGCGGGCGAGCCAGGACGAGCGCGACCAGGTGGATGGATACAACGCCAATTACGGCGGTCTGCTGGTCGGCGCCGATCAGGCGGTCTCCGACGCGTGGCGAGTCGGCGGCGTGCTCAGCTACAGCAATACCACGGTCAACAATACGGGCGCCACCGCCGCGAACGGCACCCGCATCAATGCGTATGGCCTGGTCGGCTACGCCAGCTACGTGGCGAGCCGCTGGTACGCCAATCTGTCCGCGGGCGCCGTCGATCAGCGCTACAACGCCAATCGCTTGGTCAACTTCAGCGGTTTCACCGGCCAGGCAAACAGCAGCTTCAGCGGGCTGCAGTACGTCGCGCGCGGCGAGATCGGCTATCCGCTTGCGTTTGGCGCCACGACGGTCACGCCGCTGGCGAGCCTGACCTACAGCGATCTGCATCAGGACGGCTACATCGAATCGGGCGGCAACGGCGCGGCGCTCTCGGTCGACGCCTCGCATGCGACCTCGGTCTCGACCGACCTCGGCGCGAAGGTCGAACGCGAAGTGCAGACCGCCTATGGCGTGATGGTGCCGGAGCTGACTCTCGCGTGGCGTCACGAGTACGACACCTCGCGCCCGAACACCACCGCCGCCTTCGCCGCCGATTCCAGCGGACAGACCGGGTTTACCGTGCAGGGCATGAGGCCGATGGCGGACTCCGCCGTGCTGACCGCGGGCGTGACGTTGCTGAAAGCGCGCAACCTGAGCCTGACCGCACGTTACAACGTCCAGTTTGGGCCGGGCTATCTCTCCCAGGCCGGCAGCTTGCGACTGCGGCAGCTTTTCTGATTGGTCGATATGTCACACACGGCGCCGCCGGGCAATATGAGTATTCAGGACGCGCTCACGCGCGCCTACGCGCACTGGCATGCCGGCCAGGCCGAGCAGGCCGAGATCCTGGCCCAACGGGTGCTGGCCGCCTGGCCCGGCCAGCCCGACGCGCTGCACCTGCTCGGGCTGATGGCACACGCTTACGGCAACTTGGATCTGGCGATCGCCCACCTGGGGCAGGCTTGCCTCGCCCCGCGCGCGTCGGCCGTGTATTCGAGCAATCTCGCGGAAATGTATCGGCAGAAGGGCATGCTGGCGCAAGGCGAGGCGGCCGCGGAACGCGCTGTCGCCATGGACCCGACGCTCGTGGCCGGATGGAACAATCTAGGCATCGTGTTGCAGGAGGCGGGCAAGCTCGAGCAGAGCCGCGTGTGCCTGGAGCGCGTCGTGGCGCAGAGCCCCGACTGGGCCGAGGCCCATAACAATCTGGGTAACACGTGGCGGCGGCTGGGGCGGATGGATCAGGCGCAAGCGAGCTATGGCAAGGCGCTGGCGCTCAATCCGTCGTATGCGGAAGCGCACAGCAACCTCGCTTTTCTGCTCTCGACGCAAGGCCGCTACGACGACGCGGTCGAGCATGCGCGGCGGGCGATCGATCTCAACCCGCGCTTCATCGACGCCTACCTGAACCTCGCGGAGGCCGAGATGTCGCGCCAGCGCCACGATGCGGCGCTGCGCGCGCTCGATATGCTCGAGGCTTTCGCGCCGGCGCATCCGGCCGCGCTCACGGCCCGCGCCAAGGCGCTCAGACAAATTGCCCATACCGAAGAGGCGCTGGCCATCGCGCGGCAGGTCGTTGCGCTCGCGCCGCAAAGCGCCGAAGCCCACCACACGCTGGCGCTCGTGCTACAGGATCTGAGCCAGACCGACGAAGCGCTCAAGGCCTACGAGCAGGCCGCGGCCTTG
Source organism: Paludibacterium sp. (assembly GCF_019232825.1). Taxonomy (GTDB): domain Bacteria; phylum Pseudomonadota; class Gammaproteobacteria; order Burkholderiales; family Chromobacteriaceae; genus Paludibacterium. Next base: position 5,769 of record NZ_JAFAND010000013.1, read on the forward strand.
CCCGGCACGGTGGCCGAAACGGCGTTGGTGGGGCGCGGCACCTTGTTGACGGAAGCGGGGCGCCGGGACGAAGCGCTGGCGGCCTTCGCGTTGGCGCTCGCGCGTTTTCCCGGTTCCGCGCAGGCGCTGGCCGCGCGCGCGGAGCTGCGCACGTTCAGCGCGGGCGATCCCGACATCGCGGCGTTGGAAGCGTGTCTCGCGGAAGGCGAGCGGCGTTCGCTCGCCGATCGCGTCGCGTCGCATTTCGCGCTCGGTAAGGCCTATCTCGACATCGCGGATCTTGAACGGGCGTTTCGCCATCTGGACGCCGGCAATCGCTATAAACGCGCTTCGTTCGACTATGACAGCGAGCAGACCGGCCGTTGGATGGAACGCATCCGCGAGGTTTTCTCGCCAGCGCGGTATGACCGGCTCGCCGGCCTCGGCGCACGCACGACGTTGCCCATCTTCATCGTCGGCATGCCCCGCTCGGGCACCACGCTGATCGAACAGATCCTGTCGTCGCATCCGCAGGTGACGGGCGCGGGCGAATTGCCGGCGCTGCGTCTCGCCCTCGACGACCTTGGCGATTTTCCCGACGGTGTGCTGGCGCTCGACGGCGAGGAGGGCGCGGCAGCACGATGGCGGCAGTGCGGGGAAGCCTATCTGGCCCGCGTGGCGCCGCTTGCCGCGGGACGGCCGCACGTCGTCGACAAGATGCCCGGCAATTTTCTGTATGCGGGCGCGATCCCCGTGATCCTGCCGGGCGCCCGGATCATCCATGTTCGGCGCGATTCGGTCGACACTTGCTTGTCTTGCTACACCAAGCTGTTCGCCGGGCAGCAGCCGTTCGCCTATGACCAGACCGAGCTTGGCGTTTTCTACCGCCAGTACGAAGGCTTGATGGCGCATTGGCGCGCGCTGCTGCCCGCCAACACGTTCATCGATATCGATTACGAGGCCGTGGTCGAGGATCTTGAGGGCGAGGCACGGCGGTTGATCGCCTTTCTAGGGCTGCCGTGGGACGCGGCCTGCCTGAGCTTCCATCGCAACCGCCGAGTGGTGCGCACGGCGAGCGTCAATCAGGTCCGCCAGCCAATTTATCGGACCTCGACGGGCCGCTGGCGCGCGTATGCGCGCTATCTCGGGCCGCTGCT
>NZ_JAFAND010000056.1 GCF_019232825.1 Paludibacterium sp.
TTCCGGCGCGCTGTCGATTTGATCGTAGCCCTTGGCTTCACCGCCGAATTTCTTCGACAGAATCGTGGTGATAGCGGCGGTCAGGGTGGTCTTGCCATGGTCCACGTGACCGATGGTGCCGACGTTTACGTGCGGTTTGGTCCGCTCGAACTTTTCTTTTGCCATTTTTGCAAAATCCTTAAGATAAAGAACATTAATCAGGGCGGGGCTTAGACCCCGCCACTGCGCGCATTACTTCTTAGCGTTCATGACCGCTTCGGCAACGTGCTTCGGCGCCTCGGAGTAGTGCTTGAACTCCATCGAGTAGGTCGCACGACCCTGAGTAGCGGAACGCAAGTCGGTCGAGTAGCCGAACATCTCGGCCAGCGGCACTTCAGCCTTGATCTTCTTACCGCCCAGGCCGTCGTCGTCCATGCCTTGAACGATACCGCGGCGACGGTTCAAGTCACCCATGACATCGCCCATGTACTCTTCCGGCGTTTCCACTTCCACGGCCATCATCGGTTCGAGGATGACCGGCTTGGCGCGGCGCATGGCTTCCTTGAAGGCCAGCGAGCCGGCCAATTCGAAGGCGATCTGCGACGAGTCAACGTCGTGGTACGAACCGAAGGTCAGGCGAACGGTCACGTCCACCACCGGGAAACCGGCCAGGATACCGTTGTTCAGGGTGTTCTTGATCCCCTTGTCGACGGACGGGATGAATTCGCGCGGGATCACGCCACCCTTGATTTCGTCGAAGAACTGGTAGCCCTTGCCCTCGCCGGACGGTTCCAGCGTGATCACGGCGTGACCATACTGACCCTTACCGCCCGATTGCTTGACGTGCTTACCTTCCACGTCGGTAACGGTTTGGGTGATGGTTTCGCGGTAGGCCACTTGCGGCGCGCCGACGTTGGCTTCAACGCCGAATTCGCGCTTCATGCGGTCAACCAGAATTTCCAGGTGCAGTTCGCCCATACCGGAAATAATGGTCTGGCCCGATTCTTCATCGGTACGAACGCGGAACGACGGATCTTCCTTGGCCAGGCGGTTCAGGGCGACGCCCATCTTTTCCTGGTCGGCCTTGGTCTTCGGCTCAACGGCAACGTGAATCACCGGATCCGGGAAGACCATGCGCTCGAGGATCAACGGCGCGTCGATGGCGCACAAGGTTTCACCGGTGGTGACTTCCTTCAGGCCGATCGCAGCGGCGATGTCGCCGGCGAAGACTTCTTCGATTTCCTTACGGTCGTTGGCGTGCATCTGCACGATACGGCCGATACGTTCCTTCTTACCCTTGACCGAGTTCAGCACGGTATCGCCGGTCTTCACCACGCCGGAGTAGACGCGGAAGAAGGTCAGCTGGCCGACGTACGGGTCGTTCATCAACTTGAACGCCAGCGCGGAGAACGGCTCGGTATCCGAGGCATGGCGCTCGGCCGGAGAACCGTCATCCAGTTCACCCGGTACCGGCGGCACGTCAACCGGGCTCGGCAACAGTTCGATCACGGCGTCCAGCATGCGCTGAACACCCTTGTTCTTGAACGCGGAGCCGCACAGCATCGGTTGGATTTCGCAACGCAGCGTGCGCTGACGCAGACCGTAAACAATTTCCTCTTCCGACAATTCGCCGGTTTCCAGGTACTTGTTCATCGTGTCTTCGTCGACTTCGGCAGCGGCTTCGATCATCTTTTCGCGCCACTCTTCAGCCACGGCAACCAACTCGGCCGGGATGTCGCCATATTCGAACTTCATGCCTTGCGAGGCTTCGTCCCAAATGATGGCCTTCATCTTCAGCAGGTCAACCACGCCGGTGAAGCCGTCTTCGGCGCCGATCGGCACAACGATAGGCACCGGATTGCCGCGCAGGCGGGTCTTCACTTGATCAACCGCACGGAAGAAGTTGGCGCCTTGACGGTCCATCTTGTTCACGAAGGCGATACGCGGAACCTTGTACTTGTTCGCCTGACGCCATACGGTTTCGGATTGCGGCTGTACGCCGCCGACCGCGCAGTACACCATGACCGCGCCATCCAGAACGCGCATCGAACGTTCCACCTCGATGGTGAAGTCCACGTGTCCCGGGGTGTCGATGATGTTGAAGCGATGCTCCGGGAACTGCAACCCCATACCTTTCCAGAAGGTAGTGGTTGCGGCGGAGGTAATGGTGATGCCACGTTCCTGCTCTTGCTCCATCCAGTCCATGGTGGCAGCGCCGTCATGAACCTCGCCAATCTTGTGGTTCACACCGGTGTAATACAGGATACGCTCGGTAGTGGTCGTCTTACCGGCATCGATGTGAGCGCTAATACCAATATTGCGGTAACGCTCAATAGGGGTTTTCCTAGCCACGGCCTTAACCTTATCGGTAGGTTGATCTTAGAAGCGGAAGTGCGAGAAGGCCTTGTTGGCTTCTGCCATGCGGTGAACTTCTTCACGCTTCTTCAGCGCGCCGCCGCGACCTTCGGCCGCGTCGAGCAATTCGCCGGCCAGGCGCAGGTCCATGGACTTTTCGCCGCGCTTGCGAGCGGCATCGCGCAGCCAGCGCATGGCCAGAGCCATACGACGAGCCGGACGGACTTCAACAGGAACTTGATAGTTGGCGCCACCGACACGGCGGCTCTTTACTTCTACGACCGGCTTGGCATTGGAGATCGCGGTGTTGAACACTTCGATCGGATTCTTGCCGGTCTTCTTTTCGATTTGATCCAACGCGCCGTAGATGATGCGTTCGGCAACCGACTTCTTGCCGTCGATCATCACGACGTTCATGAATTTGGACAGATCTTGGCTGCCGAACTTCGGATCCGGCAAGATCTCGCGCTTGGGGACTTCTCTGCGTCTTGGCATTGCTATTCCTTCACTATTCAGTTGAGCATCATGCTCATGGCGCCCATGGGGAGCGACCACTTACTCGACGGCGACACGCCGCCGGCACACGGCACACGTCGATTACTTAGGACGCTTGGCACCGTACTTGGAGCGGGACTGCTTACGGTCTTTCACGCCTGCGGTATCGAGCGAGCCGCGAACGGTGTGGTAACGCACACCCGGCAAGTCCTTCACACGACCGCCGCGGATCAATACCACGGAGTGTTCTTGCAGGTTGTGGCCTTCACCGCCGATGTACGAAATCACTTCGAAACCGTTGGTCAGACGTACCTTGCACACCTTACGCAGAGCCGAGTTCGGCTTCTTCGGGGTGGTGGTGTATACGCGGGTGCACACGCCACGCTTTTGCGGGCAGGCTTCCAGCGCAGGCACCTTGCTTTTCACCGTAAGGGCGAGACGGCCCTTGCGGACCAGTTGGTTAATGGTTGGCATTACGCTCAGTTCCTAGTTGAGTCCACACGGCGGCAACACGCCGCCATGAAAGAGGGTGGATTATATTTTAGTCAACAAGCCACCGTCAATGGAAAACACGCTGCCATTCAACGGTTTAGCGTTGAATGGGCAGCGTTGTTTACTTAAAGCCACAAATACGCAGCTTATTCGTTACTTTCCAGGCTGGTTTGCGGCGTTTCCAGCGACATCGACGCCTCGGTGAACAGCTCCGGCGAGTCCGGATCGCGGCGGCGGTTGCGGTGGTAAGCCAAGCCCGTGCCCGCCGGAATCAGACGGCCGACGATCACGTTTTCCTTCAGACCGCGCAGATCGTCGCGTTTACCCATGATAGCCGCTTCGGTCAGCACGCGCGTGGTTTCCTGGAACGACGCAGCGGAGATGAACGAGTCGGTCGACAGCGAAGCCTTGGTGATACCCAACAGCACGTTGTCGAACTGAGCCAGTTCCTTGCTTTCCGCGGTCATGCGATCGTTGGTTTCCAGCACTTCGGCGCGCTCCACCTGTTCGCCCAGGATGAACTCGGTGCCGCCGGCATCGGTGATGACGACGCGACGCAGCATCTGGCGGATGATCACCTCGATGTGCTTGTCGTTAATCTTCACACCTTGCAGACGGTACACTTCCTGTACTTCCTGAACGATGTAGCGCGCCAGCGCCTCGATACCCTGCAGGCGCAGAATATCGTGCGGATCCACCGCGCCGTCGACGATCAATTCGCCGCGGTTGACCACCTGACCGTCGTGAACCAGCACGTGCTTGTCCTTCGGGATCAGGTTTTCGAAGGCATTGCCTTCGAGGTCGGTGATGATCAGGCGCTGTTTGCCCTTGGTGTCCTTACCGAACGACACGGTGCCGGTCACTTCGGCCAGCATGCCCGCATCCTTGGGCGAACGGGCTTCGAACAGCTCGGCCACACGCGGCAGACCACCGGTAATATCGCGGGTCTTGGTCGTTTCCTGCGGAATACGCGCCAGTACCTCGCCCTTGCCGACTTCCTGGCCGTCCTTGACGGTAATGATGGCGCCGACTTGGAAGGTGATCGACACCGACGCATCGGAACCGGCCAACTTCACTTCGCTGCCCGTCTCGTCCAAGAGCTTCACCAACGGACGCAGCAGTTTCGACTGCGAGCCGGCGCGGCGCTTCGGATCGATAACCACCAACGTCGACAGACCGGTCACTTCGTCCACTTGCTTGGCTACGGTCACGCCTTCTTCGACGTTTTCGAACTTCACACGGCCAGCGTATTCGGTGATGATCGGACGGGTGTGCGGATCCCAGGTCGCCAGAACATGGCCGGCCTTGATTGCCAGACCGTCGGTGACAAGCAAGGTGGCGCCGTACGGTACCTTATGGCGTTCGCGCTCGCGGCCGATGTCGTCGTGGATCACCACTTCGCCCGAGCGGGTGATCACGATCAGCTCGCCCTTGGTGTTGGTGACGTAGCGCATCTGGCTGGAGAAGCGCACGGTGCCGTTCGACTTGGTTTCCACTTGGCTCGCCGCCGCGTTACGCGAAGCGGCACCACCGATGTGGAAGGTACGCATCGTCAGCTGGGTACCCGGTTCACCGATCGACTGCGCGGCAATCACGCCGACGGCCTCGCCGGCATTGACTTCCTTACCGCGGCCCAGATCGCGGCCGTAGCACTTGGCGCACAGACCGTAGCGGGTATCGCAGGTAATCGGCGTGCGCACCTTGACTTCGTCGATGCCCAGATTGTCGATCATGTCCACCAGTTGCTCATCAAGCAGCGAACCGGCTTCGATGACGGTTTCGCCGGTCGACGGGTCGACGATGTCGATCGCGGCCACGCGGCCGAGGATACGGTCGCGCAGCGCTTCAATCACGTCACCGCCTTGCAGCACGGCCTTCATGGTGAAGCCATTGGTCGTGCCGCAATCGTCCTCGATGACCACCAGATCCTGGGTCACGTCGACCAGACGACGGGTCAGGTAACCGGAGTTAGCGGTCTTCAACGCGGTATCCGCCAGACCCTTACGGGCACCGTGGGTCGAGATGAAGTACTGCAACACCGTCAGACCTTCGCGGAAGTTCGAGGTAATCGGCGTTTCGATAATCGAGCCGTCCGGCTTGGCCATCAGGCCCCGCATACCGGCCAGCTGCTTGATCTGCGCCACGGAACCCCGGGCGCCGGAGTCGGCCATCATGTAAATCGAGTTGAACGATTCCTGATCGACTTCCTTGCCGTCGCGGTCGAATACCTTCTGCTTGGACAGCTCGTCCATCATCGCCTTGGCGACCTTGTCGCCCGTGCGGCCCCAGATATCGACCACCTTGTTGTAGCGCTCGCCCTGGGTGACCAGACCTTGACGGTACTGTTCCTCGATTTCCTTCACTTCCTTGTGCGCTTCGGCCAGGAGTTCCGGTTTCTTGGTCGGTACCAGCATGTCGTCGACGCAAATCGAGATGCCGCCGCGGGTCGAGAAGGCAAAACCGGTGTACATCAGCTGATCGGCGAAGATCACCGTGTCGCGAATGCCGCAACGACGGAACGACGCATTGATCAGCTTGGAGATTTCCTTCTTCTTCAGCGCCTTGTTGATGTGCTCGAAACCCAGGCCCTTCGGCAGGATATCGGACAACAGCGCGCGGCCGACGGTGGTCTCGTAGCGCTTGATCACCGGCTGGAATTCGCCCTGTTCGTCCTTTTCCCATTCCTTCAGGCGGACGGTGATGCGGGTGGCCAATTCCACTTGGCGGGTTTCATAGGCGCGGTGCACTTCCTTGGTGTCGGCGAACACCATGCCCTCGCCCTTGCCGTTGACCTTATCGCGGGTCATGTAGTACAGACCCAAGACGATATCCTGCGACGGCACGATGATCGGCTCGCCGTTGGCGGGCGACAGCACGTTGTTGGTGGCCAGCATCAGCGTGCGGGCTTCCATCTGCGCTTCGAGGCTCAACGGCACGTGAACGGCCATTTGGTCACCGTCGAAGTCGGCGTTGAACGCCGCGCAGACCAGCGGGTGCAGCTGGATGGCCTTGCCTTCGATCAGCACCGGCTCAAAAGCCTGAATACCCAGGCGGTGCAGCGTCGGGGCGCGGTTGAGCAACACCGGATGTTCGCGGATGACGTCTTCCAGGATGTCCCAGACTTCCGGCACTTCCTGCTCGACCAGCTTCTTGGCCGCCTTGATGGTAGAGGCCAGGCCCATCACTTCCAACTTGTGGAAAATGAACGGCTTGAACAGTTCGAGCGCCATCTTCTTCGGCAGGCCGCACTGATGCAGGCGCAACGTCGGGCCAACGGTAATCACCGAACGGCCGGAGTAGTCGACGCGCTTACCCAGCAGGTTCTGACGGAAGCGACCGCCCTTACCCTTGATCATGTCGGCCAGCGACTTGAGCGGACGCTTGTTGGCGCCGGTCATCGCCTTGCCGCGGCGACCGTTGTCGAGCAGCGAGTCGACCGACTCTTGCAACATGCGCTTTTCGTTGCGCACGATGATGTCAGGCGCGCGCAGTTCGAGCAGGCGCTTCAGACGGTTGTTACGGTTGATGACGCGGCGATACAGGTCATTCAGGTCCGAGGTGGCGAAGCGGCCGCCGTCCAGCGGAACCAGCGGACGCAGCTCCGGCGGCAATACCGGCAGCACTTCCAGAATCATCCACTCGGGCTTCATGCCGGAGCGCAGGAAGGCTTCCAGCACCTTCAGGCGCTTGGCGATCTTCTTGATCTTGGTGTCTGAACCGGTGCTTTCCAGTTCGCGGCGCAACGTTTCGATCTCGCGATCGAGATCGAGGCTGCGCAGCAGTTCGCGCACGGCTTCGGCGCCCATCATGGCCTTGAACTCTTCACCGTACTGGTCTTCCTTGTCCAGGAAGTCCTCTTCGGTCAAAAGCTGGGCGCGGGTCAGCGGCGTCATGCCCGGGTCGGTCACGACGAACGCTTCGAAATACAACACGCGCTCAATGTCGCGCAGGGTCATGTCGAGCACCATGCCCAAACGGGACGGCAGGCTCTTCAGGAACCAGATGTGCGCGGTCGGGCTGGCCAGCTCGATGTGGCCCATGCGCTCGCGGCGAACCTTGGACAGCGTCACTTCCACACCGCACTTCTCGCAGATCACGCCGCGGTGCTTCAGGCGCTTGTACTTGCCGCACAAGCACTCGTAATCCTTCACCGGCCCGAAGATGCGGGCGCAGAACAGGCCGTCGCGCTCGGGCTTGAAGGTACGATAGTTGATGGTTTCGGGCTTTTTGACCTCACCGTAAGACCAGGAACGGATCTTGTCCGGTGAAGCGATGCCGATCTTAATCGCATCAAACTCTTCTTCTTGCGTTACTTGCTTAAAGAGGTCGAGCAGAGCTTTCATTGCGTCTCCAGTCAGGGGGGCCGGCGCGGCGATGGCCGCGCCGGCACGCCTATCAATAACGTTCCAGGTCCATGTCGAGGCCGAGCGAGCGGATTTCCTTCACCAATACGTTGAAGGATTCCGGCATACCGGCGTCGATCTTGTGCTCGCCCTTGACGATGTTTTCGTAGACCTTGGTCCGGCCGGTCACGTCGTCGGACTTCACCGTCAGCATTTCTTGCAGCGTGTAGGCGGCACCGTAGGCTTCCAGCGCCCAGACTTCCATTTCACCGAAGCGCTGACCACCGAACTGCGCCTTACCGCCCAGCGGCTGCTGAGTCACCAGGCTGTACGGACCCGTGGAGCGTGCGTGCATCTTGTCGTCGACCAGGTGGTGCAGCTTCAGGTAATGCATCACACCCACAGTCACCTTGCGGTCGAACGCTTCGCCGGTGCGGCCGTCGTACAGCGTCAGCTGGGTCTTGGACTCATTGAAGCCCAACTGCGCGGTGTGCGGATCCTCATCCGGATAAGCCAGGTTCAGCATGTGCCGGATTTCCGCTTCCTTGGCGCCGTCAAAGACCGGCGTAGCAAACGGCATACCCTTCTTCAGATGCTCGGCCAGGTTCAGAATTTCCGCATCGGAGAACGTATCGATCTCTTCCGTCTTGCCGGTCTCGTTATAGACGCGGGTCAAGTATTGGCGGATATCGTGCTCGGCACGTTGCAATCGGACCATTTGGTCGATTTGCTCGCCGATACCCTTGGCGGCCCAGCCCAGGTGAACCTCGAGAATCTGACCGATGTTCATCCGCGACGGTACGCCCAGCGGGTTGAGCACGATGTCTACCGGACGGCCGTCGCCCATGTACGGCATGTCTTCCACCGGAAGAATACGCGATACCACACCCTTGTTACCGTGGCGGCCGGCCATCTTGTCACCGGCTTGCAGACGGCGCTTGACGGCCAAGTAGACCTTGACCATCTTTTGCACGCCCGGGGGCAGTTCGTCGCCTTGGGTCAGCTTGCGCTTCTTGTCTTCGAACTTGAGGTCGAATTCTTCACGCTTCTGCGCCAGACTGTCCTTGATCAGTTCGAGCTGCTTGGCGATGTCTTCGTCGCTCATGCGGATATCGAACCAGTCGTGCTTGGAGGTCAAGCTCTCCAAGTACTCGCTATCGATCACGGTGCCCTTGGCCAGACGCTTCGGTCCGCCATTGGCCGGCTTGCCGGCGATCAGGCGCTCGATACGGCTGAAAGCGTCGTTCTCGAAAATACGCAGCTGGTCGTTCAGGTCCAGGCGATAGCGCTTCAGTTCCGCGTCGATGATCGACTGCGCACGCTTGTCGCGCTCGATGCCTTCGCGGGTGAACACCTGTACGTCGATCACCGTGCCGGTCATGCCGGTCGGTACGCGCAGACTGGTGTCCTTGACGTCGGAGGCCTTCTCGCCAAAGATCGCGCGCAGCAGCTTCTCTTCCGGCGTGAGCTGGGTTTCGCCCTTCGGCGTCACCTTGCCGACCAGCACGTCGCCGGCTTCCACTTCGGCGCCGATATAGACGATGCCGGACTCATCCAGGCGACCCGCCATGCGTTCGGACAGGTTCGGGATGTCACGGGTAATTTCTTCCGGCCCGAGCTTGGTGTCACGCGCGACGACCGACAGTTCCTCGATATGGATCGAGGTGTAGCGGTCTTCAGCCACCACCTTCTCGGAGATCAGAATCGAGTCCTCGAAGTTGTAGCCGTTCCACGGCATGAAGGCGATGGTCATGTTCTGACCCAGCGCCAATTCACCCAGATCGGTCGAGGCGCCATCGGCCACCACGTCGCCCTTGGCGAGCTTGTCGCCGACACGCACGACCGGACGCTGGTTGATGTTGGTGTTCTGGTTGGAGCGGGTGAACTTGGTCAGGTTGTAGATATCCACGCCCACTTCGCCAGCAGTCGCTTCATCGTCGTTGACGCGGATCACCACGCGGTTGGCGTCGACCAGGTCGACCACGCCGCCGCGGCGGGCAACGACCGTCGTGCCGGAGTCGATGGCCACGTCACGCTCGATGCCGGTGCCGACGTACGGCTTTTCCGGACGCAGGCACGGCACGGCCTGACGCTGCATGTTGGCGCCCATCAAGGCACGGTTGGCGTCATCGTGCTCCAGGAACGGAATCAGCGAGGCGGCGACGGAGACCACCTGGCCGGTAGCCACGTCCATGTACTGCACGCGATCCGGGGTGGCCAGAATGGTTTCGCCCTTCTCACGGCAGGTCACCAGGTCGTCGATCAGACGGCCTTCGCCATCCAGCTCGGCGTTGGCCTGAGCGATGACGTAGCGGCCTTCTTCAATGGCGGACAGATAATCGATCTCGTCGGTCACCTTGCCATCCGCCACCTTGCGATACGGGGTTTCCAGGAAGCCATACTCGTTGGTGCGGGCATAGACCGACAGCGAGTTGATCAGACCGATGTTCGGGCCTTCCGGCGTTTCGATCGGGCACACGCGGCCGTAGTGGGTCGGATGCACGTCGCGCACTTCGAAGCCGGCGCGTTCGCGGGTCAGACCGCCCGGGCCAAGAGCCGAAACGCGGCGCTTGTGGGTAATTTCCGACAGCGGGTTGGTCTGGTCCATAAACTGCGACAACTGGCTCGAACCGAAGAACTCCTTGATCGCGGCGCTGACCGGCTTGGCGTTGATCAGATCATGCGGCATCAGGTTGTCGGACTCGGCTTGATTCAAGCGTTCCTTGACGGCACGTTCAACGCGCACAAGGCCCGCGCGGAATTGGTTCTCAGCCAATTCGCCCACCGAACGCACGCGGCGGTTGCCCAAGTGATCGATGTCGTCGACTTCGCCACGACCGTTGCGCAGCTCGGTCAGGATGGCGATGACCGAAACGATATCCTCGGTCGACAGCGTACCTTCCATCACATCGCGGCGCGACGAGAACTTCTCGCCGATGAGCAGCTTGAACCACTCCGGGGTCTTGTCATCGAACTTGTACTGATAGGTGCGGGTATTGAACTTCATGCGGCCCACGCGCGACAGATCGTAGGTTTCTTCGCTGAAGAACAAACGCTGGAACAGCTGCTCGACCGCATCTTCGGTCGGCGGCTCACCAGGACGCATCATGCGGTAGATCGCGACGCGCGCCTGCATCTGGTCTTGGATGTCATCCACGCGCAGGGTCTGCGAAATGTAAGCGCCCTGATCCAGATCGTTGGTGAACAGCACGTCGATTTCGGAGGCTTCGGTCAGCGCAAGCTTAGCCAGCCCTTCTTCGCTGATTTCCTCGTTGGCGCGGGCAATCACTTCACCGGTGTCGGTATTGATTACGGCGCGCGCCAGCACGCGACCCAGCAACGCATCGGCCGGCACTTCGACGCGGTCGAGCGAGGCATTCTGGATGTCGCGGATATGCTTGGCGGTGATGCGCTTGTCCTTGGCCACAATCAGCTTGCCGTCCGCGCCCACCAGGTCGAACTTGGCCACTTCACCCTTCAGACGCTCCGCCACGACCTTCATGAACACGCCGTTCTTGGTCAGGTAGAAGGTGTCGAAGCTGTAGAACTCGGCCAGGATTTGTTCTTCCGTGTAGCCCAGCGCCTTGAGCAGGATGGTCACCGGCATCTTGCGACGGCGGTCGATACGGAAGTACAGCAGATCCTTCGGGTCGAATTCGAAGTCAAGCCAGGAGCCGCGGTACGGAATCACGCGCGCCGAGAACAGCAGCTTGCCCGAGGAGTGCGTCTTGCCGCGGTCATGCTCGAAGAATACGCCCGGACTGCGGTGCAGCTGGCTGACGATGACCCGTTCGGTACCGTTGATGATGAAGGACCCGTTGGTGGTCATGAGCGGAATTTCGCCCATGTACACTTCGTTTTCGCGTACTTCCTTCACCACAGGCTTGGACGACTCCTTATCGAAGATCGTCAGGCGAATGCGGGCACGCAACGGCGCGGCAAAGGTAATGCCGCGCAATTGGCACTCCTGCACGTCGAACGGAGGCTCGCCAAGAATGTAGTGTGCAAAGTCCAGACGGGCATAACCGTTGTGACTGATGATCGGGAAGATCGACTTGAAAGCAGCCTGCAGACCAACATCCTTGCGCAGATCAACCGATGTGCCCAGTTGCAGAAATTCGGTATACGAATCGATCTGGGTCGCCAACAGGAATGGGACGTCGAGAACACTAGCACGTTTCGCAAAGCTCTTACGAATACGCTTCTTCTCAGTAAACGAATAACTCATAGAGTCTCCATCGAGGTGGGTGGCGCAAGAAACCAAATGTCAGCAACCACACGCTTATGAATTGCTGGCGTTTGCCATCTTGATTGTTCTACTTACAAGCGCAACAAGGCTGGCGGATTTCTCCGCCAGCCTTCCTTCTTTTTTCAAAGAAGATTACTTGATTTCAGCCTTGGCACCGGCTTCAGTCAGTTGCTTAGCGATGTCATCAGCTTCAGCCTTGGTAACGGCTTCCTTAACGGTCTTCGGAGCGCCGTCAACCAGGTCCTTCGCTTCCTTCAGGCCCAGGCCGGTGATCGTGCGAACGACCTTGATCACGTTAACCTTGTTGTCGCCGATAGCGGTCAGGATCACGTCGAACTCGGTCTTCTCTTCAGCGGCAGCAGCGCCACCAGCAGCCGGGCCAGCGGCAACGGCAACGGCGGCGGCGGACACGCCGAACTTCTCTTCGAACGCCTTAACCAGGTCGTTCAGTTCCATAACGGTCAAGCCGGCAACGGCGTCAAGGATGTCTTCTTTGGTGATTGCCATGTGAAAATCTCCAGAAATCTGTATATATCAAAAAGGTTAAGCGGCTTCGGCCTGCTTCTTCTCGGCCAGGGCAGCCAGCGCGCGGGCAAAGCCAGCGACCGGAGCCTGCATAACGAACAGAAGCTTGGACAGCAGTTCTTCGCGGCTCGGGATGTTCGCCAGCTCGCTAACTTGAGCGGCATTCAGCACCTGACCGTTGTAGGAACCTGCCTTGACGACGATCTTGTCGTCGGCCTTCGCGAATTGATGGAGCACTTTGGCTGCAGCAACCGGATCAACAGAGATACCGTAGACCAGCGGACCAACCATTTGGTCTGCCAGACCTTCAAACGCGGTACCTTGCACGGCGCGACGCACCAGCGTGTTCTTCAGAACGCGCAGGTACACGCCGTTCTCACGTGCCTTGGCACGGAGTTGGGTCATGCTGCTAACCTCGATCCCCCGATATTCGGCGATTACGATGGACTGAGCATCGGCCAGCTTGGCAGATACTTCAGAAACGACCGCCTTCTTATCTTCAAGATTGAGACTCAAGGTCTACCTCCTAGTCTGAAATGAAGTGCGAACATCGCACTCCGCTTTGCAGCGGCGACCTTTCAGGAGACATCATGCACACGGTTCGGTGGTGCCCATGGGCAGAATTGAACTGCCGACCTCTCCCTTACCAAGGGAGTGCTCTACCCCTGAGCTACATGGGCGCGAAACGTTGAAGCCTTCTATTCGGGTACACCATCTGCGTAGGATGCTGTGAACAGCTATTAAGCCTTGCGGCACCTACGGTCTTTGACAATCTGGCGGGACGAGCCCGCCAGCCCAAAGCCTTGGCAGGCTTGCGCCTGCCGCACCCCCTGCGCTTACGCGCTGAGGCTGCTGGTATCGATACGAACGCCGATGCCCATCGTGCAGGAAACAGCGGCCTTCTTCAGATACTGACCCTTGGCAGCGGCCGGCTTGGCCTTCTGCAGGGCATCGATCAGTGCAACCAGGTTTTCACGCAGCGCGGCGGCCTCGAACGAAGCGCGGCCGATCGTGGCGTGAACGATACCGGCCTTATCGGTACGGTATTGAACCTGACCTGCCTTAGCGTTCTTCACGGCTTCGGCAACGTTCGGGGTCACGGTGCCAACCTTCGGGTTCGGCATCAAACCGCGCGGACCGAGGATTTGACCCAGCTGACCGACGACGCGCATCGCGTCCGGCGCGGCGATCACGACGTCGAAGTCCATTTGACCCGCCTTGACCTGATCGGCCAAGTCGTCGAAACCAACCACATCGGCGCCAGCGTCGCGAGCGGCGTCAGCAGCGGCGCCTTGGGCGAACACGGCAACGCGAACGCTCTTACCGGTACCGCGCGGCAGCACTACGGCGCCACGGACAACTTGGTCGGACTTACGCGGATCGACGCCCAGATTGACGGCAACGTCGATCGATTCGTCGAACTTGGCGGTAGCGGCTTCTTTGATCAGCGCCAGGGCTTCGTCAACCGGGTAGAGCTTGTTGCGGTCAACCTTAGCAACCAGGGCTTGCATGCGCTTGGAGACTTTAGCCATTTACACACCCTCCACTTCGAGACCCATGGAGCGAGCGGAACCGGCGATGGTGCGCACAGCGGCATCCATGTCGGCGGCAGTCAGATCCGGCTGCTTGGTCTTGGCGATTTCTTCCAGTTGAGCGCGGGTTACCTTGCCAACCTTCTGAGTATTGGCGCGTTGGCTACCCTTCTGGATACCGGCGGCCTTCTTCAGCAGAATGGTGGCCGGCGGGGTCTTCATGATGAAGGTGAAGGACTTGTCCGCGAAAGCGGTGATCACAACCGGAATCGGCAGGCCCGGCTCAACGCCTTGGGTCTGGGCGTTGAACGCCTTGCAGAATTCCATGATGTTCAGACCACGCTGACCGAGGGCCGGGCCGATAGGCGGCGACGGATTGGCCTTGCCAGCGGGCACTTGCAGCTTGATATAGCCGACAATCTTCTTTGCCACGATTTACACTCCTAAGATGGGTATAGCGCAGACGCAAGTCCGCTTCCCAGACGAAAGGGGTAGATTATACACGCCCTTCCACATACTTGCCAAGCAAAGATCAGACTTTTTCTACTTGGCTAAAATCCAGCTCGACCGGGGTATCACGACCGAAAATCTGTACCGACACGCGCAACTTGTTGCGCTCGTAGCTCACTTCGTCCACGGTGCCGTTAAAGTCGTTGAATGGACCATCGGTCACACGCACCCGCTCGCCCACCACGAACAACACCTTCGGACGGGGCTTCTCCACCCCCTCCTGGATCTGTTGCATCATGGCGTCAACTTCCCGCTTAGGAATCGGCGCAGGCTTGTTGGCGGTGCCGCCGATAAACCCCGTCACCTTGGGCGTACTCTTGACCAAGTGCCAGGTTTCGTCGGTCATTTCCATTTCGATCAGCACGTAGCCCGGGTAGAACTTACGTTCCGTGATCGAACGGCGACCGTTCTTGATGTCGACCACTTCTTCCACCGGCACCAGAACTTGACCAAAGAGGTCCGCTACTTCGGAGCGATCGATGCGCTCGCGCAGCGCCTTTTGCACGCTCTTTTCAAAACCCGAATAGGCGTGCACGACATACCAGCGTTTTGCCATTTATCTCTCAACCTCGACCGAGAATCACGTCGTAGACCAACCAGGTCAGCCCCGAATCGATCAGCCACATGAACAGTGCCAGGACGGCAACGAACAGAAAGACGATCCCCGTCATCTGCATGGCCTCCTTGCGCGAAGGCCACACCACCTTACGCCCCTCGACCACCGCCTCGCGGGCGTACGTGACGAACGCGCGCCCCGGTTCCGTCACCCAGACGACACCCGCGGCCAGCACCAACGCCACAAACATGGCCAGGACGCGCAAGAAGCTCTGCGCCTCCGGAATCATATAGAAGCCCACGACGCCAGCGGCGATCAGCAGACCAGCCAGGGACAGCTTGATTTTGTCTTGCATTTCCATACGGAATGTTCTCAGCGCGTATGTGACAAAAGACCAACCGGCGCAATAGCGCCGGTTAGTCTTACTTGGCAGGCCAGGAGGGTCTCGAACCCCCAACCCTCGGTTTTGGAGACCGATACTCTACCAATTGAGCTACTGGCCTAAAACCTGTTACAGCTTACTTCAAAATCTTGGCTACAACGCCGGCGCCGACGGTGCGGCCGCCTTCGCGAATCGCGAAGCGCAGACCTTCTTCCATGGCGATCGGAGCGATCAGTTCAACCGTGATCGACACGTTGTCGCCCGGCATCACCATTTCCACGCCTTCGGCCAGCGATACCGCGCCGGTCACGTCCGTGGTACGG
>NZ_JAFAND010000087.1 GCF_019232825.1 Paludibacterium sp.
AAACGACCGCGATTGGCTGATGGCGCAGCTTAAGCCCGTCATCGACGACTACCGTTTGCCGGTGATTGCCATCGATTACTGTCCCGATGCCGACCGGCAGTGCGCACGGGACACGGCCGCGCGCATCCGCGACAAGGGGCTGATTCCCTACGTGACCGATCCGGGGCTGCAACGCGTCGGCATCGGCGCGCGCGAGCCCATGCCGCGGCGTGTGTTGATACTGCAAGACCCCGCGCCGGAATTGAGCTTGAATGTCTCGGACGGCGTGCGTTTTTTGGCCATGCCGCTCAATTACCTGGGGTACGGCCTCGACTATGTCAACGTCAACCGGGATGCGCTGCCCGAAGGGCCGCTCAGCGACCGCTACGCCGGTGTCGTGTTGTGGCTCAATGACCGTGTCAGCCAGCCGGAGCGGCTGCGTCAATGGGTCGCGCGTCAGATCGCCGACGGTGTGCATGTGGCGTTCTTTGGCTCTTTCGGCATGCCAATGGCTGGCCAGTTTGCCCAGACGCTTGGTCTGGCGGCGGCGAGCGGCGACGCCGATGGCCGATTAAGCGTTGTGCACGCCGATCCGCAATTGATGGGCTTCGAGATGCCGCCGACGCCGGACGCGCACGATTACACGCCGGTGCAGGTTCGCGCGGACAGCGGCGGGCGATCGCTGCTGCAACTGCGCGCCGGCGAGCTGCACATGGACGCGGCGGCGATCATGCCCTGGGGCGGTTACGTCATGCGCCCGTTCGCCGTGTTCTCCCTGGATGACTTGAATCAGGCGCGCTGGGTGGTGCAGCCGTTCGCGTTCCTGCGCGAGGCGCTGCGTTTACCGGACATGCCCGCGCCGGACCCGACCACGGAAAACGGTCTGCGCTTGTTCATGACGCATATCGATGGCGACGGCTTCGCCTCGAAAGTCGAATTTCGCGATGCCGACGGGGATACCTATTCCGGCGAAGCGCTGTACCACGTGCTCAAACAGTACGGTCTACCGGCCACGGTGTCGGTGATCGAGGGTGAAGTCAGCGACGAAGGGCCGAATGCCGCCGAGGCGCCGCGGCTGCGCGCCGTTGCGCGGCGGATTTTTTCCCTGCCCAACGTCGAGATGGCCAGCCACACCTATACCCATCCTTTGCCGTGGATGCAGATCACGGGGCAGGGCACCTCCACCAACGATTACGACCATACCGAGGGCAGCGGCGGTGTGCCGACGGCCAATGGCTTGTCGATCAACGTGCGCGGCTATCATTTCAATCTGGAGCGCGAGATCGGCGGCTCGGTCGCGGGCATCAACCGGCTGATGGCGCCGCCGGGGAAGCGGGTGAAGGTGTTGCTGTGGAGCGGCGATTGCCAAGTGCCGTCGGTGGCGCTCAAAGCCGCGTACGACGCCGGCGTGCTCAACATGAATGGCGGCGACACGCTGATTACCCGCAGTGACCCGAGCTTAACCGAGGTGGCGCCGCAGGGCGTGCAGAAAGACGGTTATTACCAGGTGTTCGCCCCCAATCAAAACGAAGAGGAATACACCGCGTTGTGGCAGGGGCCGTATTACGGTTTCCGCCGCGTGCTGGAAACCTTCGACATGACCGGGCGCCCACGCCGGCTCAAGGCGATGGACGTGTACTACCATATGTTCACCGGCACCAAGCAAGCCTCGCTTTCGGCGCTGCACACGGTGCTCGCCAACGTGGCTGAACAGCCGATCCATCCGGTATTCGTCTCCGATTACGCGCGCAAGGTGTTGGATACGCAAGCGACCAGCGTGGCGCGCGACGGTGCATATTGGGTGGTGCGCACTGCCGGCTGGCTGCGCACCGTGCGCCTTGCGCCCGGGTGGGCGCCGGATCTGGCGGACGCCGTGGGCGTGGCCGGGTTTCTGCCGGGGCCGGACGGCGTGTACGTGCATCTGACGGGGGGGGGCGAGGCGCGCTTTCGCCTGATTCCGCTGGATCGCGCCAATACCTGGACGGAGCCGTGGCTTGCCAGCGCCAATGGCCGCATCGAGGCGTTTACGCGCGAGCCCGGCCGCTTGTCGTTCACGCTCACTTCGTATGTCGCGCCGCGTTTCAGCTTGGCGGGCGCACGGACCTGCCGCGTGCGCATCGATGGCAAGGGGGCGGAGGGCGAGACACGCGAGGACGGGCGTTTCTTTAGTCTGGGTCAGGCCGGCGTGCCGGTGGCCGTCACGGAGCAAAGTGTTCGCATCGATGTCGACTGCCGCGCCTAAACGATTACGGTTGATGCCGCCGTACCAGCTCATTGGGCTCGCGCTCTTGCTGGTGCTGCTGCTGGCGCTGATGTTTCCGCGCCAGTCGCTGCAGACGCGCTTGCTCGGCCCGGCGCAGTCCGACGAGTTGGCGATCGCCTATCTGGAAGCCTGGCAGCGTGTCGAGCCGGACAATCCCGACGTGCTCGCCACGTTGACGCGCGAATACTTGAAAGGCCAGCGCGCCGGCGACGCCGAGCGGCTGATCGCGCGCTTGCGCGCGTCGCGCGACCCGGTGGCCCGGCAGGACGCGCTGTTGATCGAGATCGGTCTTGCCCAGTCCGCCTTGTTCGCCGACCACGAACCGGCGATCAGACAGGCGCGCACGGCGGATCTGGCGCGGCTGCTCACGCAGGCCCTGCCGCTGCCGTGGCGCAACGATCAATTGGAGGCGCTGGCCCGCACCGCCCGTCAAAGCGATTTGGCGGCCATCACCGATGGCTTTTATGTCAAGCTGGCCGGCCGCGAGCCGGCGCGTGCCGCTTACTGGTGGCGCGGCGCCTGTACGCTGCGCCTTGAGCAGCGGCAGTATGCCGGCGCCGCCGACGCCTGTCTGGCCGCCCAGGCCCATGCCGCTACGCCGGCACAGGCCCGCGAGGCGTTCCTCGCCGCGCTGCGCGTGCTGCAAATGGGCAACCTGCTGCCACAGGCGCTTGAGGTGGCCGAGCGGCATGGCGACGGTTTGCTCGGCGACGCGGATACCTTGCGCTTTCTGACCCAGCTCGCGCTGGCCGGTGGCCGTCCCGATCTGGCGCAGACGTATGTGCGCCGCCTTTTGAGCGCCGATCGCGCGGCGCCGGCGAGCGCGCCCGCTGGCGCCGCGCGCGTCATGCCGATGGCCTGGGTACTGCCGGCCTCCACCGCGGTGTGGTCGGATGCGTCGACGCCGCCGGCGCCGGGCCGCAAGGTGATTATCGTCGATCCGGCGCTGTATCTGCCTGCCGCCGCGCCGCAACGGGTGGCGCTGACCCAGGATCTGCCCGCGGGGGGGCAAAACGCGGCCGACCTCGATCTGGCTTATCGCGTCTTCATGGCCAACGGCAATCTGGCCGATGCGGAAAAGATCGCCAGGCAGGCGCTCGACAACCACATGGACCCAACGCGCTGGCGCCCGCGCCTGGCGCAGGCGGCGCTATGGAACAGCGACCCCGCCACGGCGCTGGCGCAGTTCCTGCAGATCGCCGACGGCAGCCATGACGAACGCCTTTGGCGGCAAATCGAAACCCTGGCCCAAGGGTTGAACGATGCCGGCGCGCAGTTGCGGGTCTATCAACACCGGCTGGGTGAGCATCCGGGGGATGTGGCCCTGATCGATAAAATCGTGGCCGCTTATGAATTGTTGGGCCAGCCGGAAACCGCGCTGGATTTTCTGCAAGCGCGAAGCGCTGGGCCCAACCGCGCGGCCGTGTTGTCGCGCCTGGCGAATCTGGCGCTGCGCGCCGGGCACGATCAGCTGGCGATCGACACCTGGCGGACGCTCATGCGCATCGATGGCCCGAAGCCGGCCTATGCGCTGGCGCTGGCGCAACAGGCCACTGCCCGCGCCCAATTCAGCGACGCCATGGCACTGTTGCAGGAGGCGCGGCCGGCCGCCACGCCGGCCGACGCCGACTATTGGCACATGTATGCGTCGTTGGCCGCCATCATGCAGGATCGCGGCGCCCTGGATCTCGCCAGCCGGCAATTGCAGGCTGGCGGCAATCTGGACGACACCGCCACGCAGCGCTGGCTCGATACGCTCGATGATCATCCCGCGGACGAGGCGCAAAGCGCGCTGCAGCAATACCGGAAAAATGGCAATCCGAGTCTGTTGGCGCGCGCGCTGTCGGCTCAGCAGCGCTTGGGAGAACGTGGCCGCGCCCAGGCGCTGCTGGCGGGGTTGAGCGGGGCCGAGCGCGAGCGTGCCGAGAACAATGTCGATTTCCTGTTGGCGCGCGCCGATTACGCGCAATGGACGGGCATGCCGGCGCGCGCGCTGGCCGACTGGGCGCATGCGGGACGGCTCGCGCCGGAGCGGACCGACGTCGTGGCGGCATGGGTGAGCGGCTTGACGGTCATGGGGCGGCACAAGGCGCTGTCGGCGTTGCTGCCGCGTTACGCCGGCATGGCGGAAAACGACTCCGTTCTGCTTGACGTGTATGCCCAGGCCTGGATGGCGTTGGGCGCGCCGCGCCGCGCGCTGCATTATTTTGATCTGGCCCGCGCAGGCCATGAGCGCGACCCGCTCTGGCAAATGTCGTACGCCGAGGCGCTGGAGCAGGCGGGGCGCCCCGGCGCCGCATGGCAATTACGCTACCGCGTCTGGCGCGATCAGCTGCCGGATCAACTGGCGCGGGCGGGGCGGCAGGAACGTCGCGATATCCTGTTGGCCAACCTCGTGAGTCTCGACAATACCTTCGCCGGCGGCGACCAAGGTCTGGCGCGCCTGCGCGGCGGGCTTGCCCCGTACGCCAACGCGGCCATGCCGCCGTCGCTGACCGACGCCGCGACCAACTGGGCGCAAGCGCACGATGCCGACGCGTTGGCGCGTGCTTGGCTCGCGCAGCACTATGCCAACTGGCAGGCCCAGCCGGCGCAGACGCAATTCGCCTTGGCGCGCGCCGATGGCGACCGCGCGGGTCTGGAACAACTGCTGGCGGCCAAGCCCGGGCAACTGTCGACGGAAAGCCGCATCGAGGCGTTGTCGCAAACCGGCCGCGCGGATCAGGCGCGCTACGAAGCGTTCGCCGCCGCCGAGCGTCAGCCGGACAGCGACGATGCGCGCGAGGCGCTGCGCGATGCCTGGCTGGACGATAACCAAACCGTGACGTCCAGCTGGCGCGGCGTGCGTCAAAATGGCCTGAAATACGATGAATTCGGTCTGAGCGCCGGGATGCGGCTGGATCAGCGCCAAGCGTTGACGTTGTCGTTCAACCAGCGCATCCAGCGTACCGACCCGACTCAGCTGCCCGGTGCCCCCGGTCTCGACCATACCGCCGCGCTCGGCTATCGCGTGGGCGACCGCGATGCCAACGCGATGGTGACCGTGGCGGCACGCCAGAGCTGGCGCGCCATCACGCCGGTTCGGCTCGACGGCGAGCTCGCGGCGAGCGACGCGTTCAGCTTCAACTATGCGCTGGGCAGCGAACAGCAGGCGGACGAAACCAGCCAGCTGCTGTTGGGCGGGATGAAGAATCTGGCGAGCGTCGGCGTCAACGCGCGGCAGCGGCGCTGGTTCGCCAGCGGACGCGTGGAGGCCGACCGGTTTTATCTGCAGGACCGTTCCTTCCTGGGCGAGGGCGTGCAGGAGAGCATTGATGTCGGTTATAAATTCCGCATCGGCTATCCGGATTACACGCTTCATCTGACCTCGGTGCACGGACAATACAGCGCGTATGGCTCGCCCTCGGCGGACGGGGTGCAGCTGGTGCCGGACGGCACGCCGCTGCCGGCCGCCGCCATCATGCCGCAAACCTTTACCCAGACGGCATTGTTGTTCAGTGTCGGCACCGAGCTGCCCAATGGCTACAGCCATGCGCTGCGTCCTTACCTGGAGGCGGGGCCGGCCTACGACACGCGCGCCCAGTGGGGCGGCATGGTCAATGTCGGCCTGGTGGGCTCGGTATTCGGCCGCGACCGTCTGACGATCTATTACCAGCACTCGGACATGGATGCGCAAGGGGCCGCGCCGGTCACCGAGGTCGGAGTGCGCTATAGCTGGTTTTACTAGGAGTCGATCATGAAAAGCCATGTTGTCAAAACGCTGTCGATCCTCAGCTTGTCGCTGGGGCTCGCGGGCTGCGCGAGTCTTGATGCCTCGCCCACGCCGGTGTTGTTGTCGACACGCGATTGGGCCGTGCTGCCGCTGGAAAACCTGACCGACACGCCGATGGCGGGGCAGCGTGCCGCGGCGTTGGCGGCCTCGGTGCTCGCCGCCGGCGGCGTCGAGAACGTGCAGCGCTATGCCGCCGAGAGCGGCGAGGAGAACCTGTTCGAACCGGCGAGCGCCGATGCGCGCGCCAAGTCGCTGGCCTGGGCCCGCGCGGAACACGCGCCGTACGCGTTGACCGGTTCGGTGGTCGAATGGCGCTACAAGGCGGGGGTGGACGGCGAGCCGGTGGTGGGGCTGACCTTGCAACTGATCGAGGTCGACAGCGGCAAGGTGGTGTGGAGCACCAGCGGCCACCGCGAAGGCTGGGGCAACGATTCGTTGGCCGGCATCGCCACGGCGCTGGAGCGCAAATTGCTCGTGCCGTTGACGGACGCGGCGGCGCATCGCTAAGCCGGGAGATGGGGATTGTCAGCACAAGAACGCAAAGGCAGTCAGCGCGCGAAGGCGTTTAAGCGCCGCCGGAGCGCCATCGGACAAGGTGGTTCGCGCTGGGTCGAGTTGATTGCTTCCGAGCGGCTGCAGAAGCGGCCGGTTCCGCTGATCATGCTGGAAACCGTCTTGGCGACCGCGGTGGTGTTGATCGCGCTCAGGTTTGCCGACCCGGCCGACCCGATGCTGATCGGCGCCGGGTTCGGCTGGGTTTGGCTCGTGCCGCTGGTGTGCGCGTTGCGCTACGGCCTGGTGCAGGGCGTGTTGTCGAGCCTCGTGCTGCTGGGCGGCTATTATCTGCAGGCGCCGGCCGACGCGCGCTTTCCGTTGCCGTTCTTCCTCGGCGGCATGACACTGGTGTTGATCGGCGGGCAGTTCGGCGATACTTGGGGCAACAAGCTGCGCCACATGCGCACGGTGACCGATTATCTGAACGAGCGCCTCGGCGTTTTGACCAAGAGCCATTTCCTGTTGCGGCTGTCGCACGAGCGGCTGGAGCATGACCTGTTGTCGCGTCCGGCATCGTTGCGCGACTCGCTGTCGCAGCTGCGCGCGCTATCGTTCCAAAGCGAGGGGTTAAGCCAAGGCCAGGACGATGCGCCGCTCAAGGCGCACGCCCGTCGCTTTCTAGAAGTCACTGCCCATGCCTGCCAGCTGGAGCGGGCGCAGCTGCACGCCTATCGCCAAGGCCAGCTCGAAACCGAGCCGGTGGCGGCCGCCGGCGCGCCTTTCGCGCTCGACCGCGACGATATCCTGCTGCGCTTCGCGCTGGAGCACGGCACGCTGGCCCATGTGCAGAGTAAGCAGCTCGCGCCCGGCATCCACACCGACTACATCGCGGTCGCGCCGATCTGCGACGCGCAAGGCGAGATGCTGGGCGTGCTGGTGGTGCGGCACATGCCGTTCATGGCGCTGACCGAGGAGAACCTACAGCTGATGCTGGTGTTGTGCGGCTATTATGCCGACGGCGTGCGCCACGGCGCCGTCTCTGGCCTGCTGTTGTCGGTGTACCCGAGCTGCCCGCATGACTTCGCCCTCGACTTCGCGCGGCTGGTGCATTTGTACGGCTCCGCGGGCGTCGCCTCGTCGCTGGTGGCGCTGACTTTCGCCAAGGACGATGCCGGCCGGACGCTGTTTGACCATGTGCAGATGAGCCGGCGCTCGCTGGACGTGCAGTGGGTGATTCCCGGCGCGGATCGCGACGCCATTCTGGTGTTGATGCCCTTGTCGGGCGAGAGCGCGGTCGAAGGGTTCCTGTTGCGCATCGAGGAGAGCATGCGCGCGCAATTCGGCATCGACTTCGAGAGCGGCCACGTGTCGGTCAACACCATGCCGTTGCCGACCGAGTCGCCGGCGCAAGGCCTGGCCGCTTTCTTCCGCCGGTGCCAGATCCATGTCTAACGTGCTGGTCGGCCAACGGGTGCTCAAGGCCTTGCCGCGGCTGTTGCCGAGCGTGCTGCTGCAAGGCTACGTGTTGCTGCGCCTATTGACCGCGCCGCCAGACGCCGCGTCGGCGGGCTGGATGATCCTGATGCTGTGCTTGCAGGCCTTGGCCGCGTTGTTGGCCACGCCGGCGGCGATGACCTTGCTGCCGCGCCGCTTTAAACATCGTCCGCGCCTGACCGCGCTGTTTCTGTGGAGTTATCTGTTCACCGTGCCGATCGGTGGGCTATTGCTGACCTGCGGCGCGTTGGCGCTGGCGGCGATGTTGCCGCAAGAGCCGCCGGATTTGCCGATCAAGCTCACGCAAGTGCCGCAGTTTTTGGCGCAGCAGGCCACGGCGACTTTCGGCCGCGGCGCGCACCTGAAGTCGGTGCTGCAAAGCGGGGTTGCGGCCACGTCGTTTCGCATGAACGCGTTGATGGCCATGCAGGCCATGCCGATGCGCACGGTGTCGCCGCTATTGCGCACCATGCTCGACGACCAATTCGAGGACATCCGCTTGCTGGCCTTCTGGATGCTCGACCGGCAGGAGAAGGGCCTGACGCAGAAAATCCTCGAACAGCTGCCGCGGCTGCAGTTGACGCTGAGCAAGGCGGAGCGCTACCAGGCCAATAAGGCGCTGGCGCTCTTGTATCACGAGTTGGTGTATTCCTATCTGGTACAGGGCGACGTGTACCGGCACGCCGCGCGCGAGGCGGACCGTTACGCCGCCGAGGCGCTCAAGATGATGCCGGGCGATGCCGCGCTGTGGCGGCTGCGCGGGCGCTTGGCGCTCGACCGCGGCGATACCACGCAAGCGGTGGCGATGCTGGATCAGGCGATGCTGCACGGTTTCGACCGCCGGCGTCTGCTGCCCTATCTGGCCGAAGTGGCCTATCTCGACCGCGACTATCAACAAGTCAAAGCGCTTTTGGCCGAACAGTCGGTCGCCGGAGCCGTGCCGATTCTGCAGCCGGTGATCCGCTATTGGAGGGACCCGCGATGAGCGTGGTGGTGCGACAGGCGGAACGCGCCGACGTGGCCCTGTTGTTGGAGGGAACCTTCCCCTACGTGCGCGGCGGGGTTTCCAGTTGGATCAATCAAATGATCCGCGCTTTCCCCGATCTGCGCTTCGCCATCGTGTTCATCGGCAGCTCGCCGGATAGTTACGGCGACATGGCCTACGCTTTGCCGGACAACGTGGTCCATATGGAATGCCACTATCTGTTCGATTTCGGCGCCGACGCGGCCCAGCGCCCGCATAAGCCGAGCGTGCGCGGCGATGCCGCGGCGTTCGAGCTCGTGGCCGAGTTGCACGGCAAGCTGAAGAGCCCGCAAGGCAAGCACCACGCCAGCAGCGTGCTGCGTCAGGTTATGCCGCTCATGCAACCGGGCGGCAAGCTGTCGGCCGATGTGTTCGCCCATTCGGACAAGGCCTGGCAATTTTTGACCGACAATTACCGTACCTTCTGCACCGACCCGTCATTCACCGATTATTTCTGGACCGTGCGCATCATGCACATGTCGATCTGGAAGCTGGCGGCGGTGGCCGAAGGGCTGATTCCGACCAGGATCTACCATACGGTGTCGACCGGTTATGCCGGTCTATTGGGCGCGATGCTGCATGAGCGGCGCGGACAGCCGCTGTTGGTGTCAGAGCACGGCATCTACACCAAGGAGCGCAAGATCGATTTGTTCCAGAGCCAGTGGATTCGCGACAACCGCAGCGTGTTCGAACGCGATGCCGCGCAGATCGGCTATTTCCGCGACCTGTGGATGCGGTTTTTCATGGCGTTGGGACAAATGTGCTATGACGCCGCCGACGATATCGTGGCGTTGTATGAGGGTAATCGTCAGCGTCAGATCGGCGACGGCGCGCCGCAGGCGAAGACCTGCACCATTCCCAACGGCATTCAGCTGGAGCGCTTCGCCCGGCTGCGCGCCGCCCGGCCGGCGGCGGTGCCGCCGGTGTTGTGCCTGATCGGACGCGTGGTGCCGATCAAGGACGTCAAGACCTTCATCCGCGCCATGCTGACGCTGCTCGACGCGATGCCGGAGGCCGAGGCTTGGATCGCCGGCCCCGACGACGAGGATGAGGATTACGCCAACGAATGCCGCCGCTTGGTGGCGAGCCTGGGGCTGTCTGACAAGGTCAAGTTCCTGGGGATGCAAAACGTCGAACATTTGCTGCCGCAAATCGGTCTCGTGGTCTTGAGTTCGATCTCCGAGGCGCTGCCGCTGGTGGTGCTGGAGGGCTTCGCTGCCGGCGTGCCGTCGGTCACCACCGACGTCGGCGCCTGCCGCGAGTTGATCGAAGGGGCCCCGGGCGACGATGCCAAGCTTGGCGCTGCCGGCGAGGTGGTGCCGATCGCCAATCCCGGGGCCCTGGCCCAGGCGGTGCTGTCGCTGTTGCAAAGCCCGGAGCGCTGGCATGCCGCGCAGCGCGCCGGGATTGCCCGGGTCGAGCGCTATTACACCCAAACGATGATGGTCGATGCGTACCGCGGGCTGTACGACAAGCTGCTCGCGCGCGGCGGGGAGGGGGGCTGATGGCCGGTATCGGATTCGAATTGCGGCGGATGTTGCGGCGCAATTCGCTCGCGGGGTTGATGCAGGCTTATGCCTACGCCGGGCTGATCAGTGCCGGACCGTGGATGTTGTCCATCGTGGGCATTCTGCTCATCGGCGTGTTGAGCCTGCCCTTTGTGGTGCCGACGGTTCTGATCGCCCGGTTCCAGGTCTCGGTCACGTACTTGATCGCCGCGAGTTTGATCCTGACCGGCCCGTTTCAACTGGCTTTCACCCGCTTCACCGCCGACAGGTTGTACGAAGAGCGCGAGGATCTGGTGTTGTCCAATTTCCATGGTGTCGTGCTGATCACCAATGGCGTGGCGCTTCTCTTCGGCGTGCCGACCGTGCTGTGGCTGTTCCCGGGGCAGTCCGGCGTTTACCGCTTGTTCATGCTGAGCGGCTTTGTGATTCTGGCCAATATCTGGATCTCGGCGATCTTTCTGTCCGGCCTGAAACGCTATATGCACATCCTGCTGGTGTTCCTGGTGGGCTACGGCACCACGGTGGTGGCGTCGCTGGCGCTCAATACGCATGGGCTTGAGGGGTTGCTGGCCGGATTCGTGCTCGGTCAGGCGGTGCTGCTGTTTGGTTTGGTGCTGCTGATTTACCGCGCCTTTCCCGGCCGCCATTTCATTTCGTTCGAGCTCTTTCAACGCGGCGGCCGTCACCCCGCGCTGATGGGCATCGGCCTGCTCTATAACCTGGGCATCTGGATCGACAAGCTGATGTTCTGGTACGCGCCCGCCACGGGGCAGCAGGTGATCGGTCCGCTGCGCGCCTCGCTGATCTACGACATGCCGGTGTTCCTGGCCTACTTGGCGATCATTCCCGGCATGGCGGTGTTCCTGATGCGCATCGAAACCGATTTCGTCGAGTATTACGACGCCTTTTACAGCGCCGTGCGCGAGGGCGCCTCGCTGCAACACATCGAGAACGTGCGCAACGGCATGGTCGATGCGCTGCGCACCGGCTTGTACGAAATCGCCAAGGTGCAATCGATCGCCGCCATTCTGCTGTTCGCCAGCGGCGCCCAACTGCTGCGCTGGCTCGGCATCTCGGTGCTGTATTTGCCGCTGTTGCAGGTGGACGTGATCGCCGCCAGTCTGCAGGTCGTGTTGCTCGGCGTGATCAACGTCTTTTTCTATCTCGACAAGCGCCGGGTGGTGCTGGCGGCGACCGGCGGCTTTTTGCTGTTGAATGTCGTCTTGACCGCCGTGACCCTGGAGCTGAACCCCGCCTGGTATGGCTATGGCTTCGCCGGCGCCATGCTGATCTCGGTGGTGATCGGGCTCGCCTTGCTGGATTACAAGCTCGACCGGCTGGAATACGAAACCTATATGCTGCAGTAGTGTCTGTTGGCTTTCGTTAAGCGCTTCGTGTGGCTAGCTGTGTGTTTTTTGTATATAGTCGCGCGATGCGCTGAGCCAGAACCACCCTTACGGATAGCCTCCAACGGAAAAAATGCGAAACAGTTTTACCCCGACCTCGTCGTCCAATGATTTCCCCGCCGTGCCTCTGGCGCTGTTCCTGATTCTCTGTCTTGTCTGGCTGTTGCCGGGCCTGATCGGTCATGAGCCGTGGAAGCCGGACGAGGCCTATACCTTCGGCTTGGTGCGCCATATCGCTGCGACCGGCGATTGGGTGGTGCCGACGCTGGCCGGCGAGCCGTTCCTGGAAAAACCGCCGCTGTTCTTCATCAGCGCGAGCCTGCTGATGCAGGCGTTCAGTGCTTGGCTCAACCCGGCCGACGCCGCGCGCCTGGCTGCCGGCCTTTGGATGGCCGTCGCTTTCGGCGGCCTGGCGTTAGCGGCGCGGAGCCTGTTTGGCGCGTTTGCCGGCCGCTGGGCCGTCATTCTGCTGCTGGGGTGTGTGGGCTTGCCGCTGCGCGCCCATCAGATGATTACCGATACCGCGTTGTTCGCCGGTTTCAGCTGGGGGATGGCGGGGCTGTGCATGGCGCGGCAGCGCCCGGGACTCGGCGGGATATTGCTGGGCGCCGGCGGCGCGGTGGCCTTCCTCAGCAAAGGGCTGCTCGGGCCTGGCTGTCTTGGGGTGAGTGCGGTGGGGCTTTTGGCGCTGCGGGATTATCGCAACCGGGCTTATCTCAAAACCTTGTTCTTGGCGCTGATCGTCGGTGTGCCGCTACCGCTCTGGTGGGCGCTGAGCCTGTATCGTCACGACCCGGCGCTGTTTTGGACGTGGCTTAGCGCCAACAACTTCGGCCGCTTCAGCGGCAAGTCGCATCTTGGCCCGCACGCGCAGCGGTTGTTTTATTTCCGCACGCTGCCATGGTATGGCTTCCCGGCCTGGCCGTTGGCGCTGTGGGCAGCTTGGCTCGCCTGGCGCGGCCGCCTGTCCGCCACCGCCGACACGTTGCGCGCGCCGGCGATGTTGTTGCTGGTGACCTTCGCGGTGCTGAGCGCGTCGGCCGACGCGCGCGAGCTGTACACGATGCCGCTGCTGGCGCCGATTGTGTTGCTGGCGGTCGGCGCGCTGCCCGCCGGCAGCGGCGGCGGCTGGCGTTGGGCGTCGGGCTTCGCCACGGGGCTGTGCCTGCTGAAACTGGTGTTGCTGGTCACCGCGGCGGTCGCTTTGTCCAGCGGCCATCCGGCAGGCCTGTTGCACTGGCTGCAGCGGCGCCACCTGGGCGAAGGCCCGCTGGCCTGGCACCCGATCACTTGGTTGGCCTTTGGGGTGATCCTACTGGTGGTTGCCCTGCTATGGCGCCGTATCCCGGCGCCGTCCGCCCAAGGCTTTGTCTGGCGCTGGAGTTTGAGTCTGACGTTGACGTGGGGCGTGTTGGCGACGTTGTGGCTGCCGGCGTTGGATTACACCAAGAGCTATCAAGCGACCTTTAGCCCACTGGCGCCGCGCCTGCAGGTCATTCGCGCCGCGGGCGGCTGCGTGGCGAGCCTGGGCCTGGGCGAGCCGCAGCGCGCGTTGTTGGAGTATTACGCCGATTTCCGCACGCTCAGGCTGGAGACGCAACCCGCGGCGCACCAATGCCGCTGGCTGCTGGTGCAGACCTTGCACGACCAGCTGCCGCCGTTGCCGCCGAGCACGCTGGTGCTGACCACGCAGCGCCCCGGCGACGACGAAGAGCGTTTCTATTTGTACCGGCTGCTGTAGTAGAACCGCTAGCAAGCCACATTTCGCACTTGGGTAGTGTGCGTTCGCAAAGCAACGCACGGCCCCAGAGCCCACACAAGCCGTGCATTGCCTGCGGCGAATGCATGCTACAAGACTTGTGCGCATGTCTTCGGCGGCGTCAGGCCGCCGGCAGCCACGCCACGCGTCCGTCGCTGGCGTGGGCTTGCGCAAACGGCAGTCCGTACAACTTCCGCAGCATCTCCGCTTGTAGCGCCGCGGCCGGCAAATCGCCGGCCAGCCGGCCCTCTTTGAGCAGCAATAACCGATCGAAATAGCGCATCGCGTGGTTGATGTCGTGCAACACGGCCACCACCGCGTGGCCGCGTTCGCGCGCGAAGCCGTCGAGTTGACGCGACAGGCGGTGTTGCAGCCCCGGGTCGAGCGCCGAGAGCGGCTCGTCGACCAGGATCAAGCCGGGGGCCGTATCCCATAGCTGGGCGAATACCCGCGCCAAGTGCACTCGCGCCGCCTCGCCGCCGGATAGCGTGTCGATGCGCCGCGCGAGCAGATGCTCGCAGGCCGCCTGGCGCGCGGCGGCGGTGACGACGGCATCGGCGGATGACGCGTCGTCGCCCAGGCGGCCCAGCGCGATGACCAGATCGGCGCGCAGACCGAACGCCACCTGATGCGACTGCGGCAGCACGCCGCGGCGCCGGCTCAGGGCGGCGGGCGTCCAGCGCGATAGACAGCGGCCGTCCAGACGCACACTGTCTGCCGGCAAGTCGAATTCCCCCGCCATCAGCCGCAGCAGGCTGGATTTGCCGGCGCCGCTGGGGCCGAGGATCGCCACGCGTTCGCCTGGGCCGATCGCCAGGCTGAAGGGGCCGATCTCCTGTCCGGGCCTGGCCAGCCGGCAGTGTTGCAGTTGCAGCAGAATATCCATGGTTCAGTTCCGTTGGGCCGCGTGCGCGTGGAGCAGCGATAGAAAGAACGGCACCCCCAATAACGCGCTGAACAAGCCGACCGGCATGTCCGCGGGAGCCGCCAGCGAGCGTGCCAGCGTGTCGGCCAACAGCAGCAATAGCGCGCCGATCAGCATGGCGAGCCTGGCGCTCTGGCGTTGATCTGCGCCGGCAAGCCGGCGGGCGATGTGCGGCGCGATCAGCCCGATGAAGCCGATCATGCCGCACCAGGCCACGGCGATGCCGGCCAATAGCGCCACGCGCAGCACCACGGCGCCGCGCAGCCGGGCGACCGACACGCCGAGGTGGCCGGCCACCGCCTCGCCCAGCGCCAGCGCATTGAGCTGGCCATTGAGGCGGGTCAGACGCCAGAGGCAGGGGACGATGATCAGCGCCATCAGCCCCGTCAGCGTCCAATTGGCGGCGGCGAGCGAGCCGAGCGTCCAGAACGACAGGCTGCGCAGCTGCTCATCGTCGGCCAGGTAGGTGCATAGCCCGACCACCGCGCCGGCGAGGGCGTTCAGCGCGATGCCGCAGAGCAATAGACCGGCGAGCGAACCCGGCGCCAGCCAGCGCGCTAGCCGCTCAAGCCCCAGGCACACGCCGAGCGCGCCGGCGAACGCCGCCACCGGCAGCAACAACAGGCGCGGGCCGGGCGGCAGCGCGAGCTCCGCCGCGAGTACGATGCACAATGCCGCGGCGCAGGCGGCGCCGCTGGTGACGCCCAAGAGACCGGGGTCCGCCAGCGGGTTGCGGAACAGTCCCTGCGTCAACGAGCCGGCGAGCCCCAGCGCCGCGCCGACCAATAGCGCGAAGGCCAGGCGCGGCAGGCGCAATTGCCACAGCACCCAGCCGCTGCCGGTCAACGGGCCGTTAAACGGCGCGAGCCAGTCGCGCCATCGGATGGCGACGGCGCCATACTGCGCGCACAAGAGCACCAGGATCAGGGTGGTCGCGCCGAGCGCCAGCGCATGGTGGCGCGCGCTCATGCCGGCGGCTCCGCGCGCAGACGTTCGGCCAGTTGCGCCACCGCCTGCGGCAGCCTCGGTCCGAAGCCAAGCAGTTGCAAGGCGTCTTGTGCCAGTACCCGGCGCTTTTTACCCGCGGGTGTCTGCGCTACGCCCGGTAGGTGCAGGATGCCGTCGATGCCGCCGGCTGCGGCGAGCCCCTGATCGGTCAGTAGCAGCGCGTCGGGCCGGGCGGCCACGACGGCTTCGGCCGACAAGGGCTTGTAGCCGTTAAACCCAGAGAGCGCGTTGACCGCGCCGGCATAGCGCAGCATCGCGTCGGCGGCGGTGTCGCCGCCGGCGACCAGCCACTGCCCCGGCGTGGTGGCGAGAATGAACAGGACGCGCGGCGGCGGCGGTGTTTGCGCCAGGCGTGCCTGCAGCGCTTGCCAATCGCGGCTGAGCGTGGCCGCGAGCCGCGCCGCCGGCGCGTCGAGACCGGTCAGCCGCCCGACCTGCGCCACGCGCGAGAGCAGGCCCTCGTAGCGATGATTGGCCGCGAGCACGTGCACCGGCACGCCGGCGGCGGCGACTGTGCGCAGCACGGCCGGCGGCCCGGCGTCCTCGCTCGCCAGCACCGCGGTGGGCGCGAGCGACAACAGGCCTTCGGCCGACAGCGTGCGCGCGTAGCCGACGCTGGGCAGCTTCTGAGCGGCGGCGGGATAGCGCGAGGTGGTGTCGACGCCGACCAATAGGCGTTCACCGCCCAGCGCGTAGACGATCTCGGTGAGCGCGCCGCCGACGCAAATCAGGCGGGGCGCGCCGGCGGCGCCGGCTCGTGGGACGCAGAGCCCCACGCCGAACGCCGCCATGCTCTTGAGCAGCGTGCGCCGCAATGGTGTCAAGCTTGGCATGGTTCGGCCTCTTCCTGCAGCCAGGCAAGCAGCGCGCGCCAATCTTCCCGCTCGCGGACGCCGGGTTTGCGCACGCCGAACAGCATGGCGACGGTCTTGCCCTCGGCGTTGAACAACTCCAGCGACGACACCAGGCCATCGCGGGTGGGTTTGCGCACGAGCCATGCGTCGGTGACGCGGTCCTGGCGCAGATGCAAGTTGAAGCCCTCGTCCATGACGTTGATCCATGCCCCTTGCACGAACACCCGTTTCACCGGGCCGCTGTGAATCTGAATCGTGCCCGGGTTGCCGGTGAATACCATGATCGGTACGCCGCGCCGGGCGGCTTCCGACAACAGCAGCGTGATGGCGTTCGGTGCCAGCGCGCTGGCGAAACGCGGTTCCGCCAGCCGCAGCGCTTGACGGCGCGAGACGCCGAACCGCTTGAGCAGCGCGAAAAAATCGTGCGTGTCGCGCAATGAGGCCCACGCGTGGCAGAGCCCGGCAACGTCGACTTGCGCGTCGGGGCGTTCCGCTTCGGCGAGCGGGCGCCGCTGCGGCGCCAAGCCCGGCGCTTGGCTTGCGTGCGTGAAACGGGCAACCAGATCGTTCCAGCCGGCGGCATCGGTGCTGGTCCGGCGGAAAATCTTGTGCACGGCGTCACCATACCGGTCGTAGAACTGTAGGCTCTGCTGTGGCGCGCCGCAGCCGGTGTCTTCCACGGCATAGCCGTGGGCCCAGGCGGTGAAGAATAGCCGTAGGTCGATGGCCTCGCCCAACACCAGACCGGTGGCGCCGTCATGGCTGAACGGCCGGTAGACGCCGAGTTTTTCGTGCACGCAGTCGTCGTTGCGGGTCAAGGCCAGTACGTTGCCGAGCATGGCGAGTTTGGCGAAGAGCGCCGGCCAATCGGCGTGCAGTACGGTGGCGTGCAGCGCCGCCGGCGCGGCGGCGCCGACGTGCGCGGCGACGAGTTCGCCTTCGCTGAGTCCCAACTCGGTCGCGACGTCGCGTTGCCGGGCGCCGTGTTGCCGGCGCGCCTGGGCAACGTGCTGTCGGAGAATGGCGTAGTCCATGGCGGTTCCTTTAGAAGTGATAGCGGGCGGCGAGGTAGGCGCTGCGCCCCGGAGCGGTCCAGGCGTCGGCATAGAGGCCGTTGCTGGCCAGGCCGCGCACGTCCGACCAGCGCCAGTATTTGCGGTTGAAGACGTTGTTGATGCCGGCGTTGATCGTCAGCGCCTTGACCGGTTTCCAAAACGCGCCCAGATCCATGGTGGTCCAGGCCGGCGGGGCGAACTGGCTGCCATTGGCCGGTGGGGCGATGTCGCTGCTCGACTTGCCGTTGGCGTGCTGCACGGTGGCGTTGCCGCCCCAGCGCTCGGCGTCGTAGGCCAGTGTCAACAGCGCTTTGAGCGGCTCGATGGTATTGAGCGGTTGCGATACGCCATTGGCGTTGCTGTCGCCGCGGGCTGCCGCCACGCCGGCTTTCAGCCGCCAGCGCTCGTCGATGAACCATTCGGCGCGCGCTTCCCAGCCGCGGATGCGGGCATCGTTCAGGTTGACGTACTGGAAGACGGAAGGATTGCTCGGTGTGCCGGCGCCACTGACGATTTGCTGCGAAATCAGGCTGTCGTAGCGGTTGTCGTAGTACGCCAGCGAATAGCGCAGGCGGTCGAGTTTGCCGCGTAGACCGACCTCGACGCTATTGGCGCGCTCGGCCTTGAGATTGGGATTGCCGATGCTGGTATAGCCGAAGACCGGGTTGCTGAAGTTGCTGTTGACCTGATCCGGCGTCGGGGCGCGGAAGCCGCGCGACCATTGCGCGTAAGGCGCCAGTTGCGGCAACAGGCGCCACACTGCGCCGAAGCGGGGCGACCAGGCCTGGTCGGACAGCGTGACGATGCTGCCGCTGTAGCCGGCGGCGGACGGGGCGAGCCGGTATTGGTCAAAACGCAGACCCGGCACCAGGCTTACGGCGCCCAGTTCGATTTCGTCCTGCAAGAAGGCGCCGCCCTGGGTGTAGGCGGTGTCGGGGAAGGCCTTGGACGGATAGGTGGTGCCCATGGGCGGGACGGTGCCGTTGAGCGGGCTTTCCACCTGCGACTGGCTCCAGTCGAGACCGTAGCTCAACCGTTGCTTGGCCGCGCCGGTCAAGGTGCTCTGGCCGATGCTGCTCAGGCCGAACGTGTTGCTGATATAGGCGTTGTCGCGTGTGCGGTCGGCCGCGCTGTAACGGTCTTCCGCGGTGAGCTGCGCCACCTTGGCGCGCTGCCAGTAGATCTGCGTGTCGAGTTGTTGCATCCAGGCGTTGCCCGGGGCGTTGAATTGGTGCTTGAGCGACACGCGATCACGTTCGACGCGGTCGTCTGTCTGCAAATCGACCGTGCTGGTGGCGCTATAGGGCGGCACGGCGCGCGCGGAATAGACTTCGGTCTGTTGCCGGTGGCGGAACGACTCCACCGTCAGACCCAACTGGTTGAACGCGTCCAGTTGGCGCTGCAGTTTGCCCAGTACGTTGCTCATGCCGGTGTCGGCCGGGTTGGGCGCGGTGCGTGTGGCGTCCTGGGCGGTATTGCCGCCTTGGTTGCCGAGTTCGTGGCCGGCGCTATAGCTGACCTGCAGCAGCGAACCCCAGCCGTCGCCTTGCGCCGCCACCCCGGCGGCGTTGGTCCACGAGCGGTCGATGCTGCTGTAGCCGCTGTTGACGAACCCGCCCGCCGTTTGCCCGTCCTGCAGCAAATCCCGCGGTTCGATGGTGTGGAAGAACACCGCGCCGCTTAAGCCATCGCTGCCGTATTGCGTCGAGGCGGGGCCGCGCAGCACCTCGGCTTTCCTGAACCCGCTGATGTCCAGATAATCGCCTCGGCCGGTGGCGAAGGCGCCGAAGGCGAAGCTGGCGGGCACGCGGATGCCGTCGACCATCATCAGCACCTGATTGCCTTCCAGACCGCGGATATTGATGCTTTCGTTGCCCGCGCGGGCGGTGCTGTTGCCGCCGATGCTATAACGGTTCGGCCCGAGCGGCACCGTCACGTCCAGCTCGTCGGCGAAGAGATCCTTGATGTCGCGCGCGCCGCGCGCTTCGGCGTCCTGCTGCGTGATGACGGTGACGGTGGCCGGCACGTTGTCGAGCCGGCGCTCGGTGCGGGTGGCGCTGACGGTGATCTCCTCCAGCATGGCGTGTGTATCCGGCGGCGAACCGTCTTCGGCGAAGGCCGTGGGGGCTAAACCGACGAACAGGCTCATGGCGAACACGGTGCGTCGAGAGCGAGGGTGCGGGAAGGGCATGGTTATCTCTGTTGTCGTGGAACGAGCGACGATTGTAAATGATAATCATTCGCATTTAAAGGCAAAGCAGCAGAGATCGGCGCCGCGCCCACGGCGCGGCCGTTCAGCGGAGTGTCAGAAGTGTTCCCAGCCCTGCAGGTAGCGCCATTGTCCGGCGGGTAGTTGACCCAGGGCGAGACGGCCGATGCGGATGCAACGGACCGCGCGCGCCGGGCAGCCGAGTTCGGCGCACAGCGCGGCAATGCGGCCGGGGGCGGGTTGCGGCATGACCAGCCGCAACTGGCGGTCGCCTTGGCGGCTGAGTTTGCCGTCCTTCAGCGACGGTAAGGCGTCGCGCGGCGGCGCCGCGTCCACGGTGATCAGAAATTCCATTTCGCAGCTGGCGAGTTTTTTCAGCAAACGGCGGTCTTGGGTCAACGCGACCAGGCCGCCGCAGTCGTCGGCGGCGCCGTAAGCGTGCAAGTCGCGCAGATGCCTCGGCAGGAAAACCAGCTCGCTGCGATCGTCCTGCCAGCGGGTGTCGGCATTGATGCGTGTGCGCCAGGCGGCGGCATCGCCCGCGGCGCGGTGATAGAGCAGGGTGACCGGAGCTTCCGACAACGGCGCGGCCGAACGGACGAGCTCGATCTGTTGTTCCGGGCGCACGCGGCTGCCCAGCACGCGCACGATCTCGCCATCGACCTTGACCAGGCCTTGCTCGATATATTCGTCGGCCTCGCGCCGCGAACAAAGTCCGAGTTCGACCATGCGCTTGGCCAAACGCACACTGCCGGGTTGGTCCATGAAGCGATCCTCTCTCTGGGGTGGTGGGCGATTATCCGCCAGCGCCTTGGCCGCCACAATTAAATATTGACAGCTACCTTGTAATGCAAGGTAGTGTGTCATATATTGCAGCTTGACGCGTTCGTCATCCATGGTGAGGAAACATGAAGACTCAGTTGCGCAAGGGCACGTTGGAGATGTGCGTGCTGGCGGTGCTGGCCCATCAAGACAGTTACGTGTACGAGATCGTCGGCCGCTTGGCCGAGCGCATGGAAATCAGC
This sequence comes from Paludibacterium sp., assembly GCF_019232825.1. Taxonomy (GTDB): domain Bacteria; phylum Pseudomonadota; class Gammaproteobacteria; order Burkholderiales; family Chromobacteriaceae; genus Paludibacterium. The sequence goes on from NZ_JAFAND010000087.1 coordinate 20,777, forward strand.
GAAGGCACGATCTATCCGCTGATGCGCCGCCTGCAGGCGGATGAATGGGTGACAACCTATCTGACCGAGTCCAGCAGCGGGCCGGCGCGCAAGTACTACACGCTGACCGCGTCCGGACGGGCTGCGCTCTTGGCCATGCGGGGCGAATGGGACAGTTTTGTCGCGGAAATCAATGCCGTGCTGGGAGAGGGCGGCGCCGACAAGGAGAACACACATGAAGCGTGATGCATTTTTGGAGCGGCTGGCGCGGGCGCTGGCGGCCTTGCCTGCGACGGAGCGGGACGAGATCCTGGCCGATTACCGCGCTTATTTCGATGATGCCGAGGCCGATGGCCGCAGCGAGGCGTCGGTATGCCAGGCGCTGGGCGAGCCGGAGCGGCTGGCGCGCGAACTGACCGCCGAGCGCAAGTTGCGCCAGTGGGAGCGGCATAAGACGCCCGGCAATCTCGGGCAGGTGCTGTCGGCCTTGGCGGGGCTGAGCGTGCTCAATCTGCTGTTGGTGTTTCCGTACCTGATCGTGATGACGGTGTTGTCCTGCCTATGGCTCGGCGCGCTGATGGTGCTGTTGACCGGGGTGCTGTTCACCGGCGGCTGGGTCAGCCACGCGCTGACCGGCTGGCCGGCGCTGCATCGCATGGTGATCAACGACAGCGGTATCGGACCGATGGTGATCGGCGGCAGCACCAACATCACCATCGATGGCAGCCATCATGACCACGTGGTGATCCGCACCGACGCGAGCACCGGCTCGGTGCGCGTCATGGCGCGCGACGACAGCGGCACCTTCTTGCTGCAAAACGCCTCGGACGGCACGGTCGAGCGCATGACGGCCAGCGGTCCGCTCGGTACGGTCATGCTATCCGGCATGCCTCAAGGGACGCCGTTCGGCATCCTGGTGGTCGGTCTGGTGCTGATGCTGATCGGCGGTTTGGGCAGCTTCCTCGGCTGGAAGGTGCTCAGCACGCTGTGGCGCGGGACCGGGCAGTGGCTGCGCTGGCAGGCGAGCTGGTTGCGTTCGGAGGGCCAGGCGCCGCCGGTCTGAGACGGCGTCGCCTTGCGGATACGGTCCGGGTAATATATTTTGATGTAAAGATATTATTCGTTTATGATGCGCTTGCTCCATTGAAAGCCATTTTTCGAATTCGACCGTGTCCGCGCCCCTGCGCGGACCAGCAGGTAAGTTGTCATGACGTCATCCACGCAGCCGGCCACCGTGCCGGGTTTCCGCATCGCGCTGATCATCCTTGGCATCGCCATGTCGCCGGTTCTGTTGGCGGCCTCGACGCTCGGCAGCCGTCTGGTGTTGCACGACGCGCTGTATGCCATCGTCAGCGGGTCGCTGGTGCTGTGCGCGATCGGCTGCATGACCGGCTGGGTCGGCGTCTCGGCGCGCATGAACACCTATCAGATCGTGCGCTTCGCCTTCGGTACCCGCGGCAGCCGCGCCATCAACGCGCTGTTCGCGCTGGCGCTGTTCGGCTGGACCGCGGTGACCGCCAATAGCTTCGGCCATGCGTTGCAGGATCTGCTGGCGTTGGCCGGTTGGCAGGCACCGATGCTGCCGCTGGTGCTTGTGGGCGGCGTGCTGTTCATCGGCGCCACCGCCTTCGGCTTCGAGGTGCTGGACAATATCGCCTTGGTGGCGATTCCGGTGCTGCTGCTGATGCTGGCCTGGAATCTGCAGCGCTTCTTCGCGGCCGCGCCGTTTTCCGGTCACGATCACATCGGCACCATGAGCCTGGGCGTGGCGACCTCCTCGGTGGTCGGCACGTTCATGATCCTGGCGACCACGATGCCCGACTTCGCCTCGCTGGTGCACAACCGCCGCCACGCGCTCATCGGCGCGATCCTGGCGCTGGGCGTCGCCTATCCGGCGTTGTTCATCGCCGGCGCCGTGCCCTGCGCCTTGAGCGGTAAGGTGACTTTGGTGGGCGCCATGGCGCTGGCCGGCATGGCCTTGCCGGCGGTGCTGATGCTGCTCGTGGCCACCATCACCGGCAATGCCGGCAACCTGTTTCAAGCCACGCTGGTCACCGCCACCTTCGTCAAGTGGCTGCCCAAGCCGAAGATCACCTTGTTGTTGGGGGTGTTGGCCTGTCTGCTCGGCAGCTTCGACATCCTGTCCTGGTTCATCCCTTTCCTGCTGTTTCTCGGCATTGCCGTGCCGCCGATCGCGGGCATCTACCTGACCGACTACGTGCTGCACCGCCGCGGCGGGTACGACGAAGCGGCGCTCGCGCGCCAGCCGGCCGTACCGGTCGCCACCTTCGTCATCTGGGGCGTGGCCACGCTCATTGGGCTGATGACCTCGCACGAGCTATTGACGCTGACCGCCATCCCGTCGCTGGATGCGCTGTTGACCGCGGCAGCGCTCTACGCGCTCAAGAGCAAGCTGTTCGAGCGTCCGCACGCGCTGGCGCACTAGCGCGCGCAGTAAATATGCGGGTCGAACGCGCTTTGCGCGGGGTAGGGAATGTCCACGGACAAGCCCGCCTTGCGTAGCCTCAGCCGGCCATCGCTGTCGCGCGCCATCTCCTGCGGGGTGAGCGGGATGGCGAGGAACGTGGTGCCGTCGATCTGGCAATGCTTGGCCGCGTCCACCTCGGCGACGGTGATGCCTGATGCCAGAATGTGGCCATCGCGCGGCGCGAAAGTCGCCGAAAAGCGCAGCTGCAGCCTCTGCGGCGCTTGCCGCAAGCGGAAGAATCCTCCCCCTTCGCTCATCGTGAAACTCCCCTTCATGCTGTTTTCCGGGATCACCAATATGCGTGATGCCTCGTGGCGCCAGCGCGCCAAAAACGGTTCGATCTCGTAGCGGGCGCGTACCGCCCGGTCATCGGCCTCGCGGCCGATACGGTCAAAAAGGGCCGTATCGGCGCGGTCGACGACCGGGGCAACGGTGCCGAGCAAAATATCGACCGGCGTTTCGCCTGTGGCCACGCGCGGCCACCAGGCGACGCCGTGCCGGTCGAGCAGACTGCCGGCCAGTACGCCAAGCGGGTAACTTTCGTCATCGGTGTCGCTGGGGTAATTGTCCGGGTTGCCCTGTTGCAGCAGGCGTTGCCGCCAGGCGGGGGTGTTGCGCGGCACACCTTCGGCGATCAGGCCCGCCAGTGCGCCGACGTATTCGGCGCTGCCTTCCAGATTGTCGGCGGCGATGCCGTCGCGCGCCTCATCCGGAAACTCGGTTTTCCAGCGTTGCAGCCAATAGCTGGCGTGGCCGAGCGCATTGGGTTGGCCGGCAACGGCCTCATGCAAGCGCCGCAACAGCTGCGCGCGGTATTGCCGTGGTGTCGCCAGGACCGGGTAGGGCGTGCCGCGCGTCACGGTGGACGGCACCTTCCATGCCTTTTGGCCGTAGAAATGAAAGGCCTCGTGCGTGGCCAGGAGGAAATTGTCCGCCACCGGGCATGCCGTGTCGGCGAGGTTGCATTGCCGCGCATGCCAATCCGCCTCGCCCTGGATGCCGAGGTAGATGGTTGGTTTGCCTTCCCACTCGATCGGATTGAACAGGCCGTTGTCGGCGGGGAGGTTGAGCTGCCGAACCGGCTCGAACGGGATGGCGCGGTGGCCCTCGGCATCGATCAGCCAGGCACGCTGACCGTCGCTGGCCAGAATCTGCAGGCGCCGGTAGAACGCCATGTCGGGCGTCTCCCGCGCCAGTACCGGCCAGACGTCGGCGGCCGACTGGGCCAGATGGGCGATATAGCGATCGGCGGTGTCGACGGCGGCGCTGGCGGAGGCCGCCAGCGTGATGCCGGTGGCCAGCAGGCAGGCACGGAGAGGGTGAGGGGGGCGTATCGTACGCATGGGGTGAACCTTCCGTTGGACGTGATGGCGGGCAGTTTTGCAGGCCCTGCGGCTGTCGTCACGGCAGCGCGGTTTGTCGCCCGGGCTTGCAACATGCCACCCTTGCGGCAGAATGGCGGCCTCTTTGTGGTTGGAGCGGGAAATGACGGTCACCATCGATATCGATGATGCGCTGTATCTGCAGGCGCGGCGCATGGCTGATGCAACAATGGATGACGCAATGTTGTTTCGGATGGCGCTGCAAATCTTCATTCAGACCCAGTCCGCCAAGCATGAGCGTGCTTGGGATGCCGAGCCATGAAGAAGCCCTGGCTGGCTCAAGCGCTTGCGTGTCAGGGCCGGCTGTCTGTCATCCGCTCCAGCAGCCAGACGCCGGCCGGTCCGGGTGGACGTCGGCGCGACCACACCACGTCGATCGTCAGCAGCCGCGGCCAGCCCGGCAGCGGCAACATCTGCAGCGTGTTGCCGCCGTAGCGCTCGACGAGCCAACACGGTAATTCTGCCCAGCCGAAGCCGCCTTGCGCCATTTCCATCAGCATCAGGTAACTGGGGGCAGACCAATTGTGCCCGCGCGCGCGGGGCGCCGTACCTGCCTGCACCGTCGTCAGCCGTAGCGCGCGATGCGCATCCAGCTGAGCTGGCTCGATGCGACTGTTCTGCGCGAGCGGGTGGCGCGGCGAGACGTACAGCCCCATCTGGCTTGGTGCGGTGGCCGCATATTCGATGTCCGGAGGGTAATAAGGCTGGCGTTCGACGAACCCGAGCTGTGCCCGCCCGCTGTCAATCAGCGCCAGCAGGTCATCGCTCTCGGCGATCAAACACTCCAGCGCCAACTCCGGATAACGCGCCGCCAGTTCGCTTTGCAGGGCTTCCAGCCGTTCCGGCTGATACGTATCGGACAAAGCGAGGCTCAGCCTTGGCTCGTGGCCGGCTGCGAGCCCTGCCGCTGCGCGCAACAGCCGATCTTGGGCCGCCAGCACCTGTTCGGCGTTGGCCAGTAGATGCCGGCCTGCCGGCGTCAATACCGGCAAACGGGCGCTGCGGTCGAACAGGACGACACCCAGGTCGACCTCCAGATTGGCGATCGCGGCGCTGACGGTGGATTGGCTTTTTCCAAGGCGGCGTGCCGCCTCGGAAAAGGCGCCGTGCGCGGCGGCCTCGACGAATAGGCGCAATGCTTCGATGCTGGGCATGATCTATCGCTTTTATCGATGGTATCCAATTTTGTAAGATCGGCCATGTCGTTGAGAATGTCCATGTGGTTAAGCATGGAGACAAAGACATGGATGCGTCGAAATCGCCGCTGGAGCGCTGGCTGCAGGCCATCGGCTTCGAACTGGGCGGCATCGCGCTGGTGACGCCGCTATTTGCGTGGTGGGTGGGAACCAGCATGGCGGCCATGGGAGGGCTCGCCGTGCTCAACTGCCTAGTGGCGTTGGGGTGGAACGTGTTGTTCAACGCCGCTTACGATCGCGTGCTGCGTGCCTCCGGCTGGGCCAAGACCGCGGCGGTGCGGGCCGGCCACGCGCTGCTGTTCGAGGGGGGCTTGATGCTGGTGTGCCTGCCTTTGGCGATGGCGTGGCTGTCGCTGGACTTCTGGGCGGCGCTGAAGCTGGATATCGGACTTAACCTGGTGTTTCTGCCATACACCTACGTTTATCACTGGGGCTACGACGCCTTCCGGCAGCGGCTGGTCGGGCAGGTTTGACCGCGCGCCAACAAAAAGCCCCGGCAGGCAAGCCGGGGCGAACGCGCTACAAAGGGACGAGGGAATTAGAAGAAGCCGAGTTTGTCTTCCGAGTAGCTGACCAGCAGGTTCTTGGTCTGCTGGTAGTGCTCGAGCATCATCTTGTGGGTTTCGCGGCCGATGCCGGACTGCTTGTAGCCGCCGAAGGCCGCGTGCGCCGGGTAGGCGTGGTAGCAGTTGGTCCATACGCGGCCGGCCTCGATATGGCGGCCCATGTAGAACGCGGTGTTGATGTTGCGCGTCCACACGCCCGAGCCTAGACCGTAGAGGGTGTCATTGGCGATGTGAAGCGCCTCTTCCTGATCCTTGAAGGTGGTCACCGATACCACCGGTCCGAAGATTTCCTCCTGGAAGATACGCATCTTGTTGTTGCCGTGGAACACGGTCGGCTGGATGTAATAGCCTTCCTCCAACCCGCCGCCCAGGTGGGCGCGGTCGCCGCCGGCCAAGAGCGTGGCGCCCTCGTCGCGGCCGATCTGCAGATAGCTTTGGATCTTGTCCATCTGCTCCTGCGATGCTTGGGCGCCAATCATGGTGGCCGGGTCGAGCGGGTTGCCCTGCTTGATCGCGGCCACGCGCTTCAACGCGCGGTCCATGAAGCGGTCGTAGATCGATTCCGCGATCAGCGCGCGGCTCGGGCACGTGCAGACCTCGCCCTGGTTGAGCGCGAACATCACGAAACCCTCGATCGCCTTGTCGAAGAAGGCGTCGTCGCGCTCAGCCACGTCGGCGAAGAAGATGTTGGGCGACTTGCCGCCGAGCTCCAGCGTGACCGGAATCAGGTTTTGGCTGGCGTATTGCATGATCAGGCGGCCGGTGCCGGTTTCGCCGGTGAAGGCGATCTTGGCGATGCGCTTGGAGCTTGCCAACGGTTTGCCGGCTTCCAAACCGAAGCCGTTGACGATGTTGAGCACGCCCGGCGGCAGCAGGTCGCCGACGAGCTCCGCCAGCACCAGGATCGACAGCGGCGTCTGCTCGGCGGGTTTGAGCACCACGCAGTTGCCGGCGGCGAGCGCGGGCGCGACCTTCCACGCCGCCATCAGGATGGGGAAGTTCCACGGAATGATCTGGCCCACCACCCCCAGCGGCTCGTGGAAGTGGTAGGACATGGTGTTCTGGTCGATTTCGCCCAGTGTGCCTTCTTGCGCGCGGATGCAGGCGGCGAAATAGCGGAAGTGGTCGATGGCGAGCGGAATGTCGGCGGCGCGCGTTTCGCGGATCGGCTTGCCGTTGTCCCAGGTTTCCACCTCGGCGAGCAGACTCAGGTTGGCCTCCATGCGGTCGGCGATCTGGTTGAGAATGATCGCGCGCTCGGTCACCGGGGTATGGCCCCACTTGAAGCGCGCCGCGTGCGCGGCATCCAGCGCCATTTCGACGTCTTGCTCGTCCGAGCGGGCCACTTGGCACAGCACCTTGCCGGTTACCGGCGTCAGGTTTTCAAAGTAGCGGCCATGAACCGGCGGCACCCATTTGCCGCCGATGAAATTGTCGTAACGCGCTTTGAGTTCGATGCCGGGCTTCAGTTGTGTCATGTCTTTCTCCTTGTGTCGCTGTGGTCGTGATCCTCGGCGGGACCTGAGCATGCCTCTGCACAAGGCGTGCCAGGAATTTTCGTTCGTGCGCCGCAGCATGCGGCAAGGGGCGAAATTTAAGCATTTACTCTAATAATTTTTGCGAAGCAGCACACCTGCCAAGCCAGACAGGGCTTGCGGCCACGACAGCAGCATGCATACTCAAGCAAACAAACGGCCGATGACTGTGCCGGCGTGCGACAGCTGTCGCGCGACAATGACACATGGGAGAGAACATGAGCCTGACCCCGTCTTTGCCGTTGGCCGAGGCGCGCAAGCGCTTCTTCGATGGTGGCGCGTTGCCCGAGGGCAGCGTGCCGGCGTCGATTTTGCTTTCGTGGCGCCGCTGCCAGGGGCTTGGTCTGCCGCTCATCGGCCGCGGCGGCGAGCGACTGACGGCCGAGGCGCTGGCCGAGCGGCGCGAAGCGAACGCCGATTGGCTCGGCGTGGCGCGACCGCAGATCGATGCCTTGTTTGAAAGCGTGGTGGATGAAGGGCTGGTGGTGATTGTGGCCGACCGCCATGGCGTGATTCTGGACGAGATGGGGCACCCGGCGTTTCTCGATAAGGCCGAGCGTGTGGCGTTGACGCCGGGCATGGATTGGAGCGAGACGCAGCGCGGCACCAATGCCATCGGCACCGCGCTGTTGGCGGACCTGCCGACCCGGGTGCGCGGCGGCGAGCATTATCTGGAACGTAACCGGCTGTTGTCCTGTCACGCGAGTCCGATACGCGATCCGTTCGGCCAGGTGATCGGCGCTTTGGACGTGTCCGGCCCGCCGCGCAAGCTCGGCGCGCCGCAAGCGGCCGGGGTGGAGGCGGCGGCGCGGCTGATTGAACAGCGCCTGTTCGCGCAGGCGGCCGGCCACGCGCGCACGCTGCTGTTTCATAGCGATCCGGCGCAATTGGCCACGCCGCGCGCCGCGCGGCTGGCATTCGATGACGAGGAGCGGCTCTTGGCCGCCGACCGGCTGGCGCTGGCGGCTTTGCGGCTGGGCTGGGATGCGTTGGGCCGGGCGACCTTCGGCGAGTTGTTCGGCGAAACGCTGGCGCATTGGCATGCCCGCGCCGATGCGCACCGCGCGCTGCTGGCGTACGGCGATCGATTGTTTTCCGCCCGCCTGCTGCCGCCCAGGCCGACGGCGCCGGCGGTACCGGTGACGGCAAGACCCGCCGCGCGGCCGGCGGCGCCGGCGCGCGCCGCGACGACGGATGCTGCGTCCCATGATGCCGGCGGGCTGCCGCCCGAACTGTTGGTGACCGCCGGCAAGCTGCTGCGGGCCGACATTCCAGTGCTGATTCTGGGTGAAACCGGGACCGGCAAGGATCAATTTGCGCGCGCGTTGCATGCGCAGAGCACGCGCCACGGCGCGCCCTTCGTGGCGGTCAATTGCGCGGCGATTCCCGAAGGATTGATCGAGGCCGAATTGTTCGGCTACGAGGAAGGCGCCTTTACCGGTGCGCGTCGGCAGGGCAGTCGCGGGCGTCTGCGCGAGGCCAATGGCGGTGTGTTGTTTCTGGATGAAATCGGCGACATGCCGCTGTCGATGCAGGCGCGTCTGTTGCGCGTGCTGCAAGACCGCATGGTGACGCCGTTGGGGGGTGGCAACGCGCATGCGGTCGACATCCGTTTGGTGTGCGCCACGCACCGCGATTTGCGCGCCATGGTGCAAGCGGGCACGTTTCGCGCCGATCTGTATTACCGCCTGTGCCACTTCCCGCTGTGCCTGCCGCCACTGTGCGAGCGCGGCGATGTGGCGCGGGTGGCGCAGCGACTGTTGGACGACGCCGGCGCGGCGCGGCGCGGCATCTCGCTGTCGCCCGAACTCGCGGCGGCGATCCGCCGCTACCGTTGGCCGGGCAATCTGCGCGAATTGGCCAATTTATTGCAGACCCTGCTGGCTTTGGTGGACGATGGCACTGTGCTGACATTGGCGCATCTGCCGTCGATCCTGCGTGAGGAAATGGCGCTGGATCATGCCGCCACGCCGCCGGCCGGCACGGTGGCGGCCCTGCTGGCGCAATGCGGCGGCAACGCCAGCGCGGCGGCGCGCGCGCTCGGCATCAGCCGCAGCACCTTATATCGCCGCATGCGCCAGGGGAGGGGAGCGTGATGAGACGTTGCTGGTTAATGCTTTTACTGGCGTTGAGCGCCGCGGCCTGGGGCGCGGATACCCAGGTTGAAACCGTGAGCGCGCGGCCAGGCGTGACGATGCGTTTCCTGTTTTTGCCGCAGGCGCATCCGCTCGCCAGCGTGATCCTGCTGGCGGGCGGCAGTGGTAACGTCGGCATTGGCGATGACGGCAGCCTGGCGCATGACGGCAATTTCCTGGTGCGCACACGTGAAGCCTGGCGTGCGGAGGGGTTTCAGGTGGCGGTGGTGGACGTGCCGTCCGATCAGCCCGCCGGCATGAGCGACAGCTTCCGCCAGAGCGCCGAGCACGCGGCCGATCTGGCGGCGGTGGCCGCTTTTCTACGGCAGCAGGCGCCGGCGCCGGTATGGCTCGTCGGCACCAGTCGCGGCACCATTTCGGCGGCGGCGGCCGGCATTCGTCTGGGGGATGGCGTCGATGGCGTGGTGCTGACTTCCAGCATCGTGCGCGGCGCCGGCGCGCTGTCGGCGCTGCCGCTGGACCGGCTGGCCAAACCGGTGCTGCTGGTGCATCACCGCCAGGACGAATGCAAAGTGACGCCGTTTGGCGGTGTGCGGGGCTTGCTGGACGGGCTGAGCCACTCGCCGGTCAAAGCGCTGATCGCCGAAGAGGGCGGTCAGGCCGAGGGGGATCCCTGCCAGCCCTGGGGGCACCACGGCTATAACGGCATCGAGGATCGGGTGGTGAGCGATGTTGCCGCTTGGATCAAGGCACCCAAGCCGGACTAAGACCCTCTAACAGAACACATTTCGCGGTTGGGTAGCGTGCTTTCGCGAAGCAACGCACGGCCCTAGGGCTCGCTCTAGACGTGCATTGCCTGCGGCGAATGCACGCTACAAAACTTGAGCGGATGCCTTTCGCAGTTGGGTAGCGTGTGTTCGCGAAGCAACGCACGGCCCTAGGGCTCGCACAAGACCGTGCATTGCCTGCGGCGAATGCACGCTACAAAACCTGGGCGGATGCCTTTCGCAGTTGGGTAGCGTGCGTTCGCGAAGCAACGCACGGCCCTAGGGCTCGCGCAAGCCGTGCATTGCCTGCGGCGAATGCACGCTACAAAACTTGTGCGGATGCCTTTCGCGGTTGGGTAGCGCGCGTTCGCGAAGCAACGCACGGCCCTAGGGCTCGCGCAAGCCGTGCATTGCCTGCGGCGAATGCACGCTACAAAACCTGGGCGGATGCCTTTCGCGATTGGGTAGCGTGCGTTCGCGAAGCAACGCACGGCCCTAGGGCTCGCGCAAGCCGTGCATTGCCTGCGGCGAATGCACGCTACAAAACCTGGCCGGTGCTTTTGTTAGAGATTCTAAGTAAAGTGGTTTCCGTTGTTTGTATTATGATGTGCAGTAATATTTGCCGTTTTTAAAATGACATTTATATATTGAATCTCCTCAATCCAACAGGAAGGAATCAATATGTCGATGTCTATGCGCAAACCATGGCTGCTGGCGGCAGCTCTTTGGCTGCCTTTAGCCTCCGCGCATGCCGAGGTGCGCCAAAGCACGGTGGTGGAGCGCTTGATGACCATCCATGCCGTGAATCAGGCCGGCGGCGCCGAGCCCGGCAAGGATGCCGCCTGCCACATGACTTTCCCGCAGTTCATCGGTTTGCCGGTTCGCACCGACTATGCGATCGACCCGCAGACGCTGGTCATGCGCGCCGAGTCGTATTTCGAGGCGCACCGCTATCCGCTATCGGCGTTGGGCCTGGCGAACGTCTATGCTTTCGCCGCCTACTTCAAGCCGTCGCCGGCCTATCTGCCGATGCTCCTGAGCGTGCAATTCCGCATCTCGACCCAATTCGACCACGCCGCCAGCCGTCTGCTGTTGAATCTCGATCCGCAGACCAATTGCGTGCTGAGCAGCGCGCCGTTTGAGCCGCTGGACGCGGCGCCTGCCTTGCCTGCGCCGGAGAAACCGTAGCGAGAAACGGCACCAATTGAGTGCATTTGCACCAAAATGGTGTGAAATAGCGGAGAATCATTGCGGCATTCATTGCTGTTCGCGCAATAAACTGGCGATGGCCGTGCTACGGTCATCGCTGGATAGTTGTTTATTTCATATTTTCAAAAAATATCTGGCGTGATCGGTCCGGGCATGTCCCTTGCGTAACAACAGCGGGCAACTTGGACTATTGCATCATGCACGCACAACCCCTTCCGATCCCGCAGCACAGTCTGTTGGAAGATATGCTGGCCATCCTGATTGGCGCGCTGCTGGTATCGTTCGGCATGGCTATGTTCAAGCAGGTCGGTCTGTTGACCGGCAGCACCGCCGGGCTCGCCTATCTCTGGCATTACGTCACCGGTCAATCGTTTGGCGGGGCGTTCTTCGTCATCAATTTGCCGTTCTATTACCTGGCCGTGCAGCGCAAGGGCTGGGCATTTACCGTGAAAACCTTCTGTGCCGTCGGCTTGGTGGCGCTGTTCTCCGATCTGCATGGCCATCTGGCCCATTTCGGCGCGCTCAACGCGCTGTACACCGGACTGATCGGCGGCCTGTTGATGGGGGTGGGCTTGATCGTGCTGTTTCGCCATCAGGCGAGCTTGGGCGGGGTCAACATCCTGGCGCTGTGGCTGCAGGATACGCGCGGCATCCGCGCCGGCAAGCTGCAGATGGCGATTGACCTGACCATTTTGTCGGCGTCGGTGCTGGTGGTCAGCCCGTGGGCGCTGGCTTGCTCGGTGCTCGGCGCGGTGTTGATGAACCTAGTCATCGCCATGAACCACCGGCCGGGGCGTTACCTGGCGGTCTGAGGCTAGCGCGCCTCGGGCGGAATGGCGCTGAGGACCGAGGCGAATTGCCGATGGCTGTCCGGATCGACCGGCTTGTAGACCACGCGCTCGCCGGCGGGGTCGTTGCCGAGGAAATTGCCGTCTTTCCAATTGCGCGCCGGCCGAATCGGCCGAGGCATGAAACCGCCGCCGCAGTTGGGGCAGACGTTGGCGAGCACGTTGTCGACGCAGTCGGCGCAGAAGGTGCATTCGTAAGAACAGATGCGTGCGTCGAGCGAGGCGGGCGGCAGCGGCTTGTTGCACTGTTCGCAGGTCGGTCTCAATTCCAGCATGGCGCGGCGTCTCCGGCGGCAAAGATGTTGGTTATTTGTATGGCATAAAACGGGGCGTAGTCAACAGGGGAGTGTGTAGCGAGGAAGAAGCGTTCACGCTTGATAGGGCGACGTGCTGAGGGTTAGGCGGCTCTTTGCCGTGGACGTACTTCTTCGGCAATCCTCTCTCCAGCCTCTCTTTCCGCCTGTTTCAGGTCGAAGGCCGTCTGTAGGTTGAGCCAGAACTCTGCGGTGGTGTCAAAGTAGCGGGCCAGCCGCAGGGCGGTATCCGGCGTCACGCCACGGCGCTCGCGTACGATGTCGTAGATTCTCGGGGCCGGGACATGCAGAGCGAGCGCCAAAGCATTGGCGCTCATTGCTAAAGGGGAAAGAAATTCTTCTCGAAGAATTTCACCAGGGTGAATCGGTCGCATATTGTTAGTCGCCACGTTGTCGCTCGCTTTTAATGGTAATCGACGATTTCGACGCATTCGGGGCCTGTGGCCGTCCAGACGAAGCACACGCGCCATTGGTCGTTGATGCGAATGCTGTATTGGTCGGCGCGATTCCCGCGTAGTGCTTCTAGACGATTGCCTGGCGGCGCACGCAAATCCTTCAGCTCTACCGCATCGTCAAGCATTTGCAATTTGCGGTGCGCAACGTTTTCGATGTTACGAAACCGTTTGGGGCTAGCCCCTTCGTAAAGTGCTAAGGTGTCGGCACACCGGAATGAGCGAATCGTCATGGTTACAATAATATAACG
>NZ_JAFAND010000010.1 GCF_019232825.1 Paludibacterium sp.
CCCGAGGAAAGGGAAGAGGGTGATCGCCCGGATCCGGGACACATCGATGAGTACTGCTGATTGTCGATATGAATTTGGCGCCCCCGACAGGAATCGAACCTGTAACTGCCCCTTAGGAGGGGGCTGTTATATCCATTTAACTACGAGGACGGGCGGCAGGATTGTACCGCAGACGGCACAGCCTGAAAACGACCATACCGGAACCGATCGGATTCACCCCTTAAAGACGCGTCTTCGTTTGGGCAGATGGGCACATGCCTTGGCAATGTCCTCGCTGCTGTAACGAAGCGCGGCGACCGACGCTTTTACGCTGGCGGGAAGATCATATTGATCCACCGTTTTACCGCTCTTTAGATCGCGCAACGCCTGCGCCAGCGTCTCCTGGCTAAATACCGCTTTCTTTTTCACGTCAGCCGCTCCCAGATCAAGATGCATTGGTGGAGCGGCCCGGATCATATTGGTTCCCCCACCCTACAAAACAAAGCCCGCGCCAACGGCGCGGGCAGCGGGAAGACTCGCCCGGCTCAAGCCGGGTTCTTGACGACGTAAGCCAAGACGCAAGGCGTGCCATCCGGGTTGTTGCCGCAGTAGACCCCCTGCAATTCGGGCGCGAAGCCCGGCAGCAGCGCCACCACCGACTCCCAGGCACGGAAATAGTCGAGCACGGCGCCGCCCCAGACCTCGCCCGGCACGATGCAGATGATGCCCGGCGGGTACGGCAGCGCGCCCTCGGCGGCGATACGGCCATCGATGCGCGCCAAGGGCACGAGCTCCACCTCGTCGCGCACGAAGCGGGTATGCGCATCCTGCGGCAGCATCGCCATCTTCGGCATGTGCGCCTTGCGGAACAGCAGCTTTTGCACGTCCTTGACGTTGCGGCTGACGTAGATGTCGTGCATCTCCTGGCACAGCTGGCGGATGGTGTAGCCGCGGTAGCGCGCCTCGTGAGCGGCGTAAGCCGAAGGCAGCACCTCGCGCATCGGCGCGTCCTCTTCGATCAGCGTTTCGAAGTGGGCGAGCAACGCCACCAAATGCTGCATCTTGGCCAGGTCCGATGCCGGCGTGATCAGGAACAGAATCGAGTTGAGGTCGTTCTTCTCCGGCGTAATGCCGTGCTCGCGCAAATAATTGCACAGGATGGTGGCGGGAATGCCGAAGGACTCATAACGACCGCTGACGGCATCGATGCCCGGCGTGGTCAGCAGAAGTTTGCACGGATCGACGAAATACTGGTCGGCCGCGAAACCCTCGTACGCATGCCAAGCATCGCCGGGCGCGAAGGCGAAGAAGCGGCGGTCGCTGGCGATGGCCTCGGTGTCATGCGCTTGCCAGGGGATGCCGTCGACCACCGGCGGCACGAAAGGCCGAATCAGGCGGCACGCCTCGAAAATCAGCTTGCGCGTTTCGATGCCGGTTTTGACCGCGCTCATCCACATGCGCTGGCCGTGCGCGCCGGCATGCATCTTGGCGTTGACGTCGAGCGAGGCGAAGATCGGGTAATTCGGGCTCGTCGACGCGTGCAGCATGAAGGCGTTGTTCAGATGCTTGTGGTTGCAGTAGCGCGCCTGGCCCTTGATGTGGCGGTCCTTCTTGTGGATCTGCGACGCTTGCGACAATCCCGCCAGCAGTTTGTGCACCGACTGCGTCACCATGATGCCAGGATCTTCCGGCCCCAGTTCGAGCAACATCGGCGAGCAGTCCTTCATCATCGGGATGAACTGCTCGTAGCCGACCCAGGCCGAGTCGAACAGGATGTAATCGCACAACCGGCCGATCTTATCCACGACTTGGCGGGCGTTGTAGATGGTGCCGTCGTAAGTGCCGAGCTGGAACACCGCCAGCCGGAACGGGCGCGGCAGATCGGCGCGTTCCGGCGCCACCTCGCGCACCGCCTGGCGCAAATAGTCCTCATCGAAGCAATGCGCGTCGATGCCGCCGATAAAGCCAAATGGGTTGCGGCTGGTTTCCAGGTACACCGGCGTGGCACCGGCCTGCAACAGCGCGCCGTAGTGCACCGATTTATGGTTATTGCGGTCGAACAGCACCAAATCGCCGCGGGAGAGCAGCGCGTTGAGCACCACCTTGTTCGACGCCGAGGTGCCGTTGAGCACGAAATAGGTCTTGTCGGCGTTGAACACCCGGGCAGCGTGCTGCTGCGCCTCGCCGGCCGCGCCTTCGTGGATCAGCAGGTCGCCCATTTTGATCTCGGAGCACGCCAAGTCGGCGCGAAACAGCGTCTCGCCGAAGAAATCGTAAAACCGTCGCCCCGCCGGCTCTTGGCGGAAAAACTGGCCGCCATTGTGGCCCGGCGTCGACAGCGACATATTGCCGCGATCGACGTAGCCCGCCATGGCGGCGAAAAACGGCGGCAGCAGCGCCGCTTCGTAGGCCGACGCCGCGGTATCGATCTGCCGGCCGAAAAAGGCCGGGGTGTCGTTGTGCGCGTCGATGACGCCGGATAGTTTGTGGTAGAGGTCGGTTGGCAGCCGCTGCCCCTTTTTCACCACGGCGAACACCGGTATGTCGAAGCCGGTGCCGTCGAGATGGCCCAGCAGGTTGCGTTCGATGTCCTCATCGGCCAATACCACCGCGCCGACATCGGTGAAGTCGGTCTGATACGGGTCGACCACCTCTCGGTCGGTAATGAAGCTCCCCAACGTGCAGGTGCTAGCCGCGATCTTCAGTTTTTTCATGTTCGTATCCGTTGAATCGATTCGCTATGCTGCCCACCCCGGCGGCGCGGGATCGCGCCTGCTCCCGAAGAGCGCGAGAGGTAGTTATTCACCGCGCCGCCGGCTTCGTCGGGTCGCGCTGACTGGCCCGATGTCATGATTTAATGTGCAAACTTCATGCCAAGCGCAAAATCGAATAAAAATAAGACCTTGCGGCAGATCAAGAGTGTCGTGTTGCCTGCACAACGGCGAAAAGCCTACACTTTGACGAAATATCGTCACTTCGCAGGAGCCGGCGCGGCCACCTCATGAGCGAAAACCATCCGGCGCTAGCCAGCGCCCTCTCCCTGTTCTCCCGCTTCTTCGACCTGATTCATCAACCGATCACCATCATCGATCGCCAGGGGCGCTTCGTTTACTACAACCAGGAAAGCGCCGACATCGACGGCTACCGCGGCCCGCTTCCGCTCGGCCAGCACGTGCTGGAGGTCTACCCTCGGCTCGCCGAGGAAAAGAGCACCATGCTCGACGCGTTGAAAAACGGCAGCGAATACATCGGCAACTTCCAGGTGTATTACAACCAGGATGGCAAGCCGGTCGACTTTCAGCACACCACCGTGCCGCTCTACGACGAGGCGCACCGCATCATCGGCGTGATCGAGATCGGCCGCGATCTCTCCGACTTCCGCCGCCTGCAACAGCAGGTGGTCGCACTCAACCGCCTACTCTACGACGGCAACCGCCATGACAGCGTCAACATCGTCACCGGCAACAAGACGATGCGCGCATTGATACGCAAAGCGCGCCGCTTGGCGCAAAACAGCGCGCCGGTGATGATCGTCGGCGAAACCGGCACCGGCAAAGAGCTGTTCGCCCGGCTGGTGCACGAATCCAGCCCGCGCGCCGACAAGCCGTTTATCGCGCTCAACTGCGGCGCGCTGCCGGCCTCGCTGATCGAAAGCGCCTTGTTCGGCACCGTCAAAGGCGCATTCACCGGGGCGGAAAACAGCAAGGGTTATCTCGAGATCGCCGATGGCGGCACGCTGTTTCTCGACGAACTCAGCGCCATGCCGTTCGACTTGCAGAGCCGGTTGTTGCGCTTTCTACAGGAAAAAACCTACTGGAAACTCGGCAGCAGCCGCGCAAGCAGCGCCGACGTGCGCATCGTCGCCGCGTTGAACGAACCGCCGTCGCAGCTCATCCGCGATAAGCGGCTGCGCGCCGACCTGTTCTACCGGCTCTGTGTCGGCATCCTGTCGCTGCCGCCGCTCAGAGAGCGGCCGGACGACATCGAGCCGCTGACGCTGCACTTCATCGAAAAGCACAGTGCGCTGACCAACCACGCCATCCACGGCTTGTCGGAAGCGGCGTTGGCGGCGCTACGGCGCAAGCCATGGCCGGGTAACGTGCGCATGCTGGAAAACGTGATCGTGCGCAGCCTCACCGCGCAGGAAGCGCCCGGACCGCTGGCGGCAATCGCCGAGGACGAGGAGGAGTGGCTCGACCTGAGCGTGAGCCCGCCGGCGCCAGCGCCGGCCCTGCCCGTTCGCCCGTCCGTCAGCGTGCTGGCCGGCGGGCTCACCGCGCAGGTCGAGGCCTTGGAGCGGCAGTTGATCGTCGGCGCCCTCAATCAAGCCGAGGGCAAGGTGTCGCGCGCCGCCGAGCTGTTGCAGATATCGCGCACCACGCTGCATTCGAAAATTGCGCGCCATGGCATCCACATCGGCGTGGTCGAAAGCTGATCGCCGGC
Source organism: Paludibacterium sp. (assembly GCF_019232825.1). Lineage (GTDB taxonomy): Bacteria > Pseudomonadota > Gammaproteobacteria > Burkholderiales > Chromobacteriaceae > Paludibacterium. The sequence goes on from NZ_JAFAND010000010.1 coordinate 4,423, forward strand.
CAACCGCAGCGCGCCGCCACTCATACTTCATAACACTTTCCGGCATATCGTCGTCATCGGCGCCACCTATAATGCTTTGCTTTCCTGTCTTGCCGGCCTTCCCCGGCGGGACAAGACCCGTCCTCCGCCCGCGGAGCAAGAATACTGGTATATAGAGGCTAATTTCCGGATGTGGATCGTCGAGATTGCGCTGCGCAGGCCGTACACCTTCATCGTCATGGCCATCGCTATTTTGCTGGCAACCGGACTGGCCGTGTTGCGCACGCCGGTCGACGTCTTGCCGGAAATCGACATTCCCGTCATCAGCGTCATCTGGAGTTATAACGGCCTGGCGCCGCAGCAGATGGCCGACCGCATCACCCAAGCCAACGAGCGCGTGCTCACCACCACGGTCAACGACATCGAGCACATCGAGTCGCAATCGCTCAACGGCATTGCCATCATCAAGATTTTCTTCCAGCCGAACGTCAACATTCAAACCGCCATCGCCCAGGTGGTCTCGGTCTCGCAAGCGGTCGTGCGCCAGATGCCGCAGGGCACCACCGCGCCGTTGGTGATCAAGTACACCGCTTCCAGCGTGCCGGTGGTGCAGTTGGGGATGTCGAGCAAATCCTTATCGGAAAAAGATGTATTCGACGCGGCGGTGAACACCCTGCGGCCGCAATTGATCACCATCCCCGGCGTCGCCATCCCCTACCCTTACGGCGGCAAAAGCCGCCTGGTATCGGTGGACCTGGATCTCGCCGCCATCACCGCGCGCGGCATGACGCCAACCGACGTGGTCAACGCCGTCAGCAGCCAAAACCTGATTCTGCCGGCCGGCACGGCGAAAATCGGCGACAGCGAATACAACATCGGTTTGAACGGCTCGCCGTCCACGATCGCCGGCCTCAACGACATCCCGATCCGCAGCAGCAATGGCGCGGTCACCTACTTGAGCCAAGTCGCCCACGTGCGCGACGGCTACGCGCCGCAGACCAATATCGTGCGTCAGAACGGCCAACGCGGCCTATTGCTGTCCATTTACAAAAACGGCGGCGCCTCGACCTTGAACGTGGTGGACAACCTCAAGCGCCTGTTGCCGCATGTGACTCAGCTGCTGCCGCCTGGCATCGACGTGTCCTTGCTGACCGATCAGTCGGTTTTCGTCAAAACCGCGGTCCAAAGCGTGATTCACGAGGCGCTGATCGCCGCCGTGTTGACGGCGCTGATGCTGCTCTTGTTCCTCGGCAACTGGCGCACCACGTCGATCATCGCCGTGTCGATTCCATTGTCGATTTTCTCGTCGATCATTTTGCTGCACGTGGCCGGCGAGACCATCAACGTCATGACGCTGGGCGGTTTGGCGCTGGCGGTCGGCATCCTGGTCGACGACGCCACGGTCACCATCGAGAACATCGAGCGCCACCTGCACATGGGCTCGCCGTTGTATAAATCCATTCTGGACGGCGCCGGCGAAATCGCCGTGCCGGCCTTCGTCTCGACGCTGTGCATTTGCATCGTGTTCGTGCCGATGTTTTTCCTCGAAGGGGTGGCGCGCTATCTGTTCGTGCCGCTGGCCGAGGCCGTGGTCTTCGCCATGCTGGCCTCGTATGTGCTCTCGCGCACGCTGGTGCCGACGCTGGCCCTGCTGCTGATGGGGCACCAGCACAACGCCGGCCGCGTCACGCGGTGGATTCATCGGCAGAACCGACACTTCAACCATCAGTTCGAAAAGCTGCGCAGCGTCTATACGCTGCTCTTAAGTCATTTGCTGACGCGCCGCCGCCGGTTCATGACGGGCTTTCTCGGCTTTTGTCTGCTGTCCTGCCTGCTCTATCCGCTGTTGGGACGAGACCTGTTCCCCACGATCGACACAGGCCAGATCAAGCTGCACATGCGCGCGCCGACCGGCACCCGCATCGAGAACACGGCGGCGATGGCCGATGGCGTCGACAAGGCGTTGCGCGAGATCATTCCCGCCAACGAGCTCGACACCATCATCGACAACATCGGCCTGCCCTACTCGGGCATCAACCTGTCCTACAGCAACTCCGGCACCATCGGCACCATGGACGCCGATATCCTCATTTCGCTCAAACCCGGACACCATCCCAGCAGCGACTACATCGACAAGATTCCGTCCTTGCTGAAAAAACGTTTTCCGGGCGTGGAATTCTTCTTCCAACCCGCCGACATCGTGACGCAGATCCTCAATTTCGGCACGCCCGCCGCCATCGACGTGCAGATCGTCGGCAAGAGCACGGCGGCCAATCATGCCTTCGCCGTCGGGCTTGCCAACCGCATCATGGCGATCAACGGCGCCGAGGACGTGCATATTCACCAGCGCGAGGACGCCCCGACCATCAACTTGCGCATGGACCGTCCGCGCTTGCAGTCGATGGGCATCAGCCCGACCGACGTGGCGCAGAATCTGTTGCTGCCGTTGTCCGGCAGCCAGCAGACCCAGCCGACCTATTGGCTCGATCCGGGCAACAGCATCGTCTACAACGTGCAGGCGCAAACGCCGCAATACCGCATCAGTTCGCTCAACGATCTGATGCAGTTGCCGGTCAACCCGCCCGGCACGCGCGCAAGCGCGCCGCAGCAGATGGGCAATCTGGTCAGCGTCGCGCCGGCGCGCGAACCGGCCATCGTCAGCCGTTACAACATTCAGCCGGCCATCGACATCTACGCCAATGTGCGCGGCCGCGACCTGGGCGCGGTCGCCGGCGACGTCGAACAACAGATCAAACACGTCGAGGCAACGCTGCCCAAGGGCAGCAAGATCAGCCTGCGCGGCCAGGTCGAGACCATGCAGTCCTCCTATCTCGGTCTGGGACTCGGCATTCTCGGCGCCATCGTGCTGGTCTACCTGCTGATCGTGGTCAACTTCCAGTCCTGGCTCGACCCCTTCATCATCGTCTCCGCGCTGCCGGCCGCGCTGGCCGGCATCGCCTGGATGCTGATGATCACCGGCACCAACTTGAGCGTGCCGGCGTTGACCGGCGCCATCATGACCATGGGGGTGGCTACCGCCAACAGCATTCTGGTGGTCTCCTTCGCCAAGCAGCGCATGCGCGATGGCCTGCCGCCGCTCTCCGCCGCGCTGGAGGCCGGCGCCACCCGGCTGCGCCCGGTATTGATGACCGCGCTGGCCATGGTCATCGGCATGATTCCGATGGCCATCGGCCTCGGCGACGGCTCGGAACAGAACGCGCCGCTCGGCCGCGCGGTCATCGGTGGACTGTTGTTCGCCACCGTCTCCACCCTGTTGTTCGTTCCGGCGGTCTTCGCCGCCGTCCATAGCTGGCTCGCGCATCGCCAAGCCGGCCGGCAACCCGTCGACGGCGCCCTGCCGCCCGTAGCGCAAGACTAGGACCTCACCATGACAGATCAACGCCATGCCAACCAGGGCGTACCGGAATTTCACCAAAATCGCGTCAAGGGAATGGGCAAGCGCGACCAGGTCGCCCGCCGCGTCCGTCAGTTTGCCCTGATCGCCATCGCGATCCTGCTGGCGGGCCTGGCCCGCTCGCTCTGGGTGCGCTACGCCCAAGCCGACACGCTGGCCCAACGCGCGCGCAGCAACGCCGTGCTGCAGGTGAGCGTGGTGTCCCCCGGCGGCAACCGCCACGACAATCTGCTGACGCTGCCCGGCACCTTGCAAGGCATTGTCGAGGCGCAACTGTATGCCCGCACCAACGGCTACGTGAAGCAATGGTTCAAGGACATCGGCCAACCGGTGAAAAAGGGCGAGCTGTTGGCTACGCTGGATACGCCGGACATCGACAAGCAGGTCGACGAAGCCCAGGCCAACTATCAGCTGGCCAAGGTCGCCTACGACCGCTGGAGCAGGCTGCGCGCGCTCGATGCGGTCTCGCAGCAGGAGTTCGACGAGAAGACCGCCGCCTATCAGCAGACCGCGGCCGAATTGAAACGGCTCAAAGAACAGCTGAATTTCAACCGGGTCGTCGCGCCATTCGACGGCATCGTCACGCGGCGCAACGTCGACAACGGCACACTGGTCAACGCCGGCAACGGTGGCAGCGGCGTGAGCGGCAGCGGCGGTCAGGCGCTGTTCGCGCTGGCGCAGATCGACCGGCTGCATCTGTATCTGTATGTGCCGGAGGACAAGGCGAGTCTGATCCATGTCGGCGACCCGGTGGACATCAAAACCGTCGATGCCGGCACGCCGGCCGCCCAGGGCAAGGTGGTTCGCACCGCCGGCGCCATCGACCCGACCATGCGCACCTTGCAGGTCGAGGTACAACTCGCCAACGCCAACCATCGCCTGCTGCCCGGCGCCTACGTCCAGGCCAGCTTCAAGCTGCCGGCCGGCCATAGCCGGACCCTGCCGGTCAACACCCTGCTGTTCGGCCCGGCGGGCAGCCAAGTCGCCACCGTGGACGCGCAAGGCAAGGTACGGCTGAAGACGGTGCAGTTGGGCATCGATTACGGCCGCGAGGTGGAGATCAAAGCCGGCGTCGGCAATCAAGACCGCGTGATCATCAATCCCCCGGATGCGATCAGCGAAGGCGACGCCGCCCAGATCGTCGGCGCGGGCCAAGGCGGGTGATGCGCATGCGACCCCCATTCCCCTTATCCGCCGGCCTGCTTGCCGGCCTGAGCCTGCTCGCCGGCTGCACCGCCATCGGGCCGGACTATCATCGCCCGCCGGTACAAGACATGCCGGCGCAGTGGAAAGACGGAAGCGGCTGGCAAAACGCCGTGCCGGCCGACGGCGAGCCCAAGCAGGCCTGGTGGCGGGTGTACGGCGACGCCACACTCGATCGGCTCGAAGCCGATTGCCTGGCGCAAAACGCCAGCTTGCAGCAGGCGCTGGCGAAGTGGCAGCAGGCGCAAGCGCAAGCCGGCATCCATGAGTCGGCCACCCTGCCGACGGTCGGCGCCAACCTCGGCGCCAGCCGCACGCGCATTTCCGCCGACCGGCCGCTGAGTTCCTACGGCTCGACCCAGGGCGAAACGGTGCAAAACGACGTCAGGCCGTTGCTGACGGTCAGCTATGAGCTCGATTGGCTGGGGCAGGTGCGCCGCGATGTCGAAAGCGCGCGCGCCAGTGCCGAGCAAAGCCGGGCGGATGCCGAGAACGTGCGCCTGCTGCTGACGGCGCAGTTGGCGGCAAGCTATTTTCAATTGCGCGAACTGGACGAGGAAATCCAACAGATCAGCGCGTCGATCGCCTTGCAGCGGCAAGTGGTGCGGCTGACGCAACTGCGCTACCAAGGCGGCATCGCCTCCAGCAGCGACACCGCCACGCAAGAGGCCGGTCTGCAAGCCGCCGGGGCACAGCTCAGTCTGCTCAACAACCAACGCCTGCAACAGGAAGATCTGCTCGCCACGCTCAGCGGCAAACCGGCCGCCGACTTCCATTTGGCGCCGGGAGCGCTGCCGCCGAGTACGCCGGAGGTCCCCGCGGGGCTACCGGCTGAGCTGCTGCAGCGCCGCCCGGACATCGCCTCGGCGGAACGGGCGATGGCCGCCGCCAATGCCCAGATCGGCGTTGCCGAGGCGGGCTGGTTTCCGCAACTGACGCTGACGCCGACCTACGCCGGCTACGAATCGACCACGTTCAGCTCGCTCGTCTCGGCGCCGGCCATGGTGTGGTCGCTGGGGCTGCAGGCCAGCCAAGTACTGTTCGACGATGGCCGCACGCGCGGCGCGGTCGAATCGGCCCGCGCCGGCTACGCCGCCACGGCGGCCAATTACCGCCAAACGGTGTTGCAGGCGATCGAGGAAACGCAGGACGCGCTAGGCGCGCTGCAAGGGCTGCGGCAAGCAACCCGGCAGCAGGCCGGCGCCGTCGCCAGCCTCGGCAAGGTGTATGCGATCTCGCGCATTCGTTATCAGGAAGGATTGGACAACGCGCTGACGCTGGCCATCAACCAGCAGAATTTGCTGGGCGCCGAACGCTTGCAGACGCAGTTGCGCGGCAATCAGTTCGTCGCCAGCGTCAGCCTGCTCAAGGCGCTGGGCGGGCGTTGGTGACGCGGCGCAATGCGCCGCGCCGGATCAGGCTTGGCGGTCGACCGAAAAAACGGCCAGCTCCACCATGGCCTGCTTGATCTCGGAAGCGGGTAGCGGCGCCAGCGCGGCGATGGCGCGCTGCGACGCCTTGACCGCCGCGTCGCGGGCATAGTCGAGCGCGTTACAGGCCCGCACCGCGGCGAGCACGTCGTGGAAATGATCGCGGCTGGCGTGCGTGATGGCGTCGCGCACACAGGCGGCCCCCTCCGGCGTGCCGTGCTGCATGGCGTAGATCAGCGGCAGGGTCGGCTTGCCCTCGGCCAGATCGTCGCCCAGACTCTTGCCGATGGTATCGGCGTCGCCGCTGTAGTCGAGCACATCGTCGATGATCTGGAACGCACAGCCCAGATGACGGCCATAGTCGGCCAGCGCGGTCTCGACGGGCGCTGCGGCGCCGGCAATCAGCGCGCCGACGCGGCAGGCGGCCTCGAACAGCTTGGCCGTCTTGTATTCGATCACCTGCAAATAGGCGGTCTCATCGACATCGGCATTGCCGATGTTGAGCAGCTGCAGCACCTCGCCCTCGGCGATGATGTTGGTGGCCTCGGCCATCACTTCCAGAATGCGCATATTGTGCGTGGTGACCATCATCTGGAAGGCGCGGGTATAGAGAAAATCGCCGACCAAGACGCTGGCGGCATTGCCGAACAACGCGTTGGCGGTCTCGCGGCCCCGGCGCAGTGCCGATTCGTCCACCACATCGTCGTGCAGCAGCGTGGCCGTGTGGATGCACTCGACCATTGCCGCGAGCTCGTGCAAAAGCTCGCCCCGATAGCCGCAAGCCTGGCCGGCCAACAGTGTCAGCGCGGGGCGCAGGCGCTTGCCGCCGGCGGAGATGATGTATTCGGATACCTGACGGATCAGAACCACATCGGAATGCAGGCGCGTGCGGATGACGCGGTCGACCGCCAACATGTCGTCAGCGATCAGGGAACGGAAATGCGGGGTCACGGACACGGTTTTATATGAGCTTTAGGCCGAGGAAACCGGTCGATTCTAGCAGAAAAGCCGATCGACTCGCCATGCCAATAGAATGACGGGCTAAGCTCATGAAATATTTGACAAGTTTGCAATCCAACGAATAGAATGGCCGACTTCCCGTCTATTTGGCGGGATGAAATGAAACTTTAGGAGCTATACGAATGTATGCGGTCGTAAAAACTGGCGGCAAGCAGTACAAGGTTGCTGTCGGCGAAAAACTCAAAGTAGAACAGATACCTGCAGACATCGACAGCCAGATCGTACTTGACGAAGTATTGATGGTTGCTGACGGTGATCAGGTTACCGTGGGGACCCCCCGCATCGCTGGTGCCACCGTGACGGCAACCGTTGTTGCCCATGGTCGCGGCGAAAAGATCCGCATCTTCAAGATGCGTCGCCGTAAGCACTACCAGAAGCATCAGGGTCATCGTCAGAACTATACCGAAATCCGTATCGACGCGATTGCCAAGTAAGGAGTAAACAGTCATGGCACATAAAAAAGCAGGCGGTAGCTCCCGCAACGGTCGCGATTCCGAATCCAAACGCCTGGGCGTGAAGGTATACGGCAGCGAACTGATTCCGGCCGGTTCCATCATCGTGCGTCAGCGCGGCACCCGTTTCCACGCAGGTGAAAACGTCGGTTGCGGCAAGGACCACACCTTGTTCGCCAAGGTGGATGGCTACGTTCAGTTCACCGTCAAAGGTGCGCAGCAACGCAAGTACGTGACCGTGGTTCCGTACACCGGTGTCGACGGCGAATAATCGCCGCGTCCGCAGGAGGGGTGCCTGAGCGACCTCCTGAAAAAGCCCTACCCTGGCGGTAGGGCTTTTTTCATAGTCACCCGGTCGGCCTCGGGCCGAACCACTCCGAACCATTCCTGAAGGCATAGCGATGAAATTCATTGACGAAGCGCGTATTGAAGTAGTCGGCGGCAAAGGCGGTAACGGCGCGGCCAGTTTCCGCCGCGAAAAGTATGTACCGTTCGGCGGCCCCGACGGTGGCGACGGCGGCCGCGGCGGCAGCATCTATGCCGTTGCCGACGAAAACATCAATACCTTGGTCGAATACCGCTTCGTCAAACGCTATCAAGCCGAACACGGCGAACGGGGCGGCAGCGCCGATTGCTATGGCAAGGGCGGCGAGGACATCGAGCTGCGCATGCCGGTCGGCACCCAAGTGATCGACATGGACACCGAAGAGGTCGTCGCCGACCTGACGCAGCATGGTCAGCGCATCTTGGTCGCCCGTGGCGGCAAGGGCGGGATGGGCAACTTGCATTTCAAATCGTCGACCAACCGCGCGCCGCGCCAATGCACGCCGGGCGAGGAAGGCGAAAAGCGCATGCTGCGCCTGGAATTGAAGGTGCTGGCCGACGTCGGCCTGCTTGGCATGCCCAATGCAGGCAAGTCGACCCTGATCCGCGCGGTATCCGCCGCCAAGCCCAAAGTCGCCGATTACCCGTTCACCACTCTGCATCCCAACCTGGGCGTGGTCCGGCTCAACGATGCGCAAAGCTTCGTCATCGCCGACATTCCGGGTTTGATCGAGGGCGCGGCAGAAGGCGCGGGCCTCGGACACCGCTTCCTCAAGCACTTGAGCCGCACCGGCCTCTTGCTGCACGTGGTCGACCTGGCCCCGTTCGACCCCGAGGTCGATCCGGTGCACGAGGCGCAGGCCATCGTCGAGGAACTGCGCAAATACGACGAGGCCCTGCATGACAAGCCGCGTTGGCTCGTGCTCAACAAGCTCGACATGCTGAGCGACGACGAGCGCCAGCAAAAGATCGACGCCTTCATCGACGCTTTCGGCTGGCCGCGCGACGTGGCCGACGACCGCGACGGTTTCGATATGCAGGCGCGGCGCGTATTCACCATCTCGGCGCTGACCGGCGAGGGCACGCGTCAACTCACGCGCGCCATCATGGATTACCTGGAAGTGGCGCGCGCCGCCGACCGCGCGGCCGCGGCCCAAGCAGCAGAGGCCGCCGCACCGGCGCCGCGCTCGAACCTGATCCAACCGGCCAACGGCGTTGACGATTAACGGCGCCGGCCGGGAAAATCTCGTTTTCTGACGCTCGAAACGGAGCGGACGTGCATTCTCTCGAAGATTTTTTTCAGGCGGGCATCGAGCCCGCCGAACTCGCCACGGTATCGCGGCTGACCGGCGCATGGCCCTACCTGTCGGTATTCATCACCCTGTTTCGCGGCGGTGACGAAGAGGTCCTGATGCGCCTGTTGGTGCTGCGCGAGCTGGGCACGCAAACCGATACACCGTTCTGGAGCCCGCAAGCGTTGGCCCAGCGGTTCGCCTACCTGCATCCGGTCAAGCTCGACACCATTCTCAAGCGCCTGCGCGAAGGCGATCTGCTGATCTGGCAATCCGATACCGGGCTGTACCAATTGTCCGAAGGCGCGCGGGTCGCGCTGGCGGCGCTGTCGACCATGATCGATTTCGCCGGCGACGACGTCGAACTCGGTTATCTGACCAGCCAAGTCGCCGCCGGCCAAGCTGTGGGCGAGGTGTCGGACGAGGCGCTCAAGCATTTGCTGGCGCGGCTTAACGAACTGTATGCCGAGTTCGAGGAAGCGCTGGAATCTCAATCCGAGTTCCGTATCCGCGCCGCGCAACACCGGCTCGAAGCCGTCTGGCGCTGGGTCGGCAAATCGACTGAAGTCGTGCGCTCGCTGACCGCCAACGACACGCTGAGCCTGGCCACGCTCAATCAGGCGCAGGCCATCGCGCTGGCGCAAAGCCGCATGCTCGCGCTGGCGGGCACCTTCGAGCGGCGCTTGGCGCAATTGTCGGCCCAGCGCGTGCATCTGGGCGCCTCCGGCCTCACCTCCACCGACATCGCCGATTACCTGCGCCATCAGCCGGCGGAAAAGCTTGCCGCGCTGATCGCGGACCGGCTCGCGTTCTGCCTGGAGCCGGCCTTTCTGTCGACGCCGGAAATGGCCGATGTGGCCGAGTACGAACTCTTGGCGCGCGAGCGCGCGCACACGCTCGATGCCGCGCTGCCCTCGGCTGCCGCGGCGCCCGAATCGACCGCAGTGGAAATCGAACGGCTGGACGCCGCCGAAGCGCTCTACGACACGTTGGCGATGCTGCGCGAGGCGACGCCGATCACGGCGGCCGTTTTGGCCGACACCTACAACGAAACCGCCTATCGCCTGTCGTTGCTGGCCTTGTTGGGCGACCCGGAATTGGGCAAGGAAGGGGACGTCATGGCCGATCTCGCGCGCTTGCCGTTGCGGCTCGCCGGCGGCGAGGG
>NZ_JAFAND010000079.1 GCF_019232825.1 Paludibacterium sp.
TCAACCAAGGCATCGCATTGCAACGCTTTACCCTGCGTGACCCGCTCCTGGGATTCATCGCCGCCGGCGGTACCGTAATGGCCGCGATTGCGGCCGAGCTGGAGTACGGGCAGGCAGCGGGCGCCAGCGATGCGCCACGCCGGATTCTGGGGCTGGATGGCGAACGCCTGCCGGAACGAACCGCCGCCGCCGTCCTGCAGATTTTGGGACTCGGGCGCCGCGAGGCGGAGGACATCGCCTGCCGCCCCCTGCCGGCCGTCGCGGGACATTCCGACGCCAATTGAGCCTGGGCCCCGTGCCAACGATCAACCCTCACGGCGCGCTGTGCATCAGGCGCGGGCGCCCACCTCGACTAGCAGCCTGTCGGATTCAGCCGCTCAACAGGTGAGTTGAAACGGCAATTTGGTGATTTTTGGGGAATTTTGACGTTTTTCGGCAATATTCCCCTCCTGCTTCCTCACTGCAGACGCAATACGGCCATGCGTTTCAAATTCCACGCCAAGCACACCAGCGACCATTCGCCGCTCACTTTACGCAACCCGCGCAACATGAACTGACGGAATCCGAGCACCGATTTGATGATGCCGAACACCGGCTCCACGGTCTGCTTTCGCCGCGCATAGACCGCGCGCCCTGCGCGGGTGCGCAACTTGTGCGCCATTCGATCGGTCGGTGTGGCGTTTTCCGGCAGAGCTGCCGGATCAGCGAAGCGTTCCTTCCACCCAATATGGTGCCCATCGCGGCCGACCGCCATGAACGGCTCGATGCCGGATGCCTCACACGCAGCCACGTTCTGCGCGCTGAAGAATCCATTGTCGGTCAGCAGCCGCTCTGCCGTAGGAAGCGATTCCGGCATGGCCGCCAATTTTTCCAGCAGGGGAACGACCTGCTCCTTGTCGTTCGCCGCTTGCGTGACGAACGGCACCACGACCAGCATGTTTTCCCCTACTGCAGCCTGGGCGTTATAGGCCTGTTCAAATCCACCGCCGGATACTGGCATGATCCGCGATTCTTCATCCGTGAGGTTGACCTGGTCTTCCGGTTTCACGCCGCCAGTCGGCGGTTTGGGCGGCTTGCCACCCGGTTTCTTGCCGGTCTTTTTTTGCTTGTCTTCGCGTGCGTCCAGCTTTGCCTGATATTCGGCCTGCTCGCGTTCGAAACGAGCTTTCGCCCGCTCCTCGATCTTGGCCTTGGCCGCCTCCATGGCGGCAAGGCGGTCTTCCCGGCGCTGGATTTCTTGCGGCAAATTCATCCCGTCCGGTACGCCGGACTGGTCGGCCTGCTCCGCCAGCGCCAGTAACGCCTGCACTTCCTGCTTGAGATGGGCTTCCAGCTTTTCGATGTGCCCGTGCGACAACGCACTGTGGCGCGAGGCATTGGCATGCAACTTGGTGCCGTCCAGGCAGATCGTTCCCATTTTGAGCAGTTTCATTTCTTGCGCGATTTCGAGCACCTGCACGAACAGTCCCGCCAACTCGTCGATGAAACGTCGCCGGAAGGTAGCCAGGGTATCGTGGTCGGGGTGCTGGTCTGCGGCAATAAACCGGAAGGCGAGCGAGTCATAGGTGGCGCGCTCGATTTTGCGGCTGGAGAACACGCCGGTGGCGTAACCATAGACCAGCAGCGACAACAGCACCGACGGGTGATAGGCGGCACTGCCGCGCCCGCGATAGGCGGCTTCCATCCTGCTCAGGTCGAGTCTGTCGACCACCTCGACAATGAAGCGGGCCAGGTGATCCTGCGGCAGCCACTCATCGACAGAGGGCGGCAGCAGGTAACTTGTCTGGCGATCGGCCTGGATAAAGTTGCTCATGAAGGCGTCCGAAAATTCAACACGATCATTATCTCATGGCATCACGGGTGGCAGTGGAAAGTCCGACAGGCTGCTAGCCTGAATTTTTCATGAACTTCCAGCGGTGCTCCGGCACCGCTTCAAGCGCAAATTTTTTGATTTTCAGGCAATCGACCCCCTTTCCCCGTTGGCGGGGCAATCTGTGTTCTGGTTAATGATCCGGGTGGGCGGCACGTCTCGTGTGCCAAACGTTCTCTGTCAGGGCGAAGTAGGCACCATTCGCACTCGGGTTGTCGGGTACAGCCTGCGGCAGACTTGCGCCAGCAGTTCCTTGACCGGGCAACTGGTGGGCAGTTGCAGCAATATCCGGTCCTTGTACTGTTTCACTTTGGCGGCGATCTTGAACAGCGACAGGATCACCGTTTTGGGTTGTGCCACCGCCAGCGGCGTGCCCTGTAGCCCGATCTGGCGCAATTGCTGATGCAGGACATAGGCGGCGGCGCTCAGCAGTAGACGACCGAAGTTGGCGGTAAAGGTTGAAGCAGAGGTCCGATCTGCGCTCAGATCCCCCTTCAGTTGCTTGATCAGATTCTCCGCTTGGCCGCGCGCGCAATAGTCCTGTTCATACAGCGTACGGGCGGAGGGGCCGTACAGGCTCGTCACGACAAAGCGCGCATTATCCTTGGCGGGCTGCTCGCCATTTCCCGGAAGCACCTCCGCCTTGAGGACCACTCGGTGGGCCTGCGCCCAGGAACGGGCCCGATAGTCAAAGTCGCCAAACAGGCGAACTCCGGGCACTGGCGGTCTGATGCCAGTTTTTGCGAGTGTCTGATGCAAATCGAACAGACCACGCGCATTGCGCATCAACCCTTCCGCTTTGCGCGTCAGCAACGGATTGCGCCCCATCCCGAAAATGAAATCGGCGTGACCATCGGCGCTGATCAGTTGCATCAGCTCCGGCGTGGAAAAGTGGCTATCCCCGCGCACCAGGATGTGCGTTTGCGGCCAGTGTTTGCGCAACAATCCCAACACCCGTTTCATGATCATCGCGTTCTCGGCGCCGGTCGGACGGGTGCTGGGGCGCAGGACGGCGGTCACCAGCGCGCCGCTGTTGGCCTCGAATATCAGCAATGGCAGGTAGCAGTAGTGCCCGTAATGGTGGTTGTAGAACGCCAGCTCTTGCTGGCCGTAGGTCGCGTCGTCGGTGTGATCGAGATCCAGCGTGATACTGGCGGGCGCTTGCGCATAGCCGGCAATGAATTGCTCGACCAGCGCCTGGGACATCCGGTAAATGTCCCGACGTCGCAGAGAGCCTTCCATGCGTGAAAATGTGGGACCACTGGCCAAGGCATTGTCACCCCCCAGTGGTGCTCGCCCTGCCGCCAGTTTGAACAGCGGATCGATTCGCAAGCTGTTGGAATCATTGCCGTCCTCGTAGCCGGAAGCGATCTGGAAGACACGCTGCAACAACAGATCCCGCAACGGATGGGTGATATAGCGCGCATCGCGCGAGTCGGAAATCGCAGCGGTCAGTCGATCGATCAAGCCGATGCGACGATCTACCGCGCCCAGCAACAACACACCCAGATCCGAAGAGACATCGCCACCGGAAAAATCTGCGCGAACCGTAAAACCAGATGAAGGAGGAAACCGGAGCTGTTCCGGGGTACAATCAGGGCGAGGGCGAGTAATGGTCGGCATTTTTTACGAACTGGTTTCTAGATAACTCCAATTCTATCAAATGCTTAGCTGTTACTCGCCCTCTTTTATGAAAAATTCCGGCTAGGTCTTTGCCCTGACAAGAGCGTGAAATTTATGTCCGACCATGATCATGGCATTATTGCAATGTTGCAAAAATACTGGCGGATCTACGGTGGCCTGAATGCCATCATGACCTCTGCGTATTTTTGGGTCTCTATC
>NZ_JAFAND010000092.1 GCF_019232825.1 Paludibacterium sp.
GGCGAGGGCGCGAACACGCTGGTGGCGGACAGCCTGCCGGCATCGATCAGTGCCAGGATGCCGCGGCTGATGCCGGGGGATTGGGCAAAGTCGTCGGCGCACAGGATCAGGCGGCGCATCAGGCGAGGCTCCGGGCGCGAAACGCCCACAGTTTGCTCAGCACGAAGGTCAGCGCCGCCACGGCGAACAGCACGATCAACAGCGACACCCGGTAGTCGAGCGCGGTAAAGCGCAACAAGAGCGCGTACAGACCTTCGTTGACGGCGAAGCTCAGGCAGGCGACGCCGAAAAAGCGCGGCAGCGCGTGGCGGTGCGACACGCCGCTTTGGCCGAAGGTCAGGTGGCGGTGGCCCCAGTAGCTGACCTGAAACGCCACCAGGAAGGCGGCGATGTTGGCGACGAGCGGCGCGAGTCCGAGCGGGGTCAGTACGGCGGTCACCATCAGGTAGTGCACGACGAGCGCGCTGATGCCGACCACGCCAAACCAGAGCAGCTGCCGTTTCACTCCCGTCCCTCGTCGCTGCCCGACAAATGGGTGATGCGGCTGATGAAGTAAGCCGGCCGCTGTTTGACCTCGGTGAAGATGCGTCCGATGTATTCGCCCAGCACGCCGATGGATAGCAATTGCACGCCGCCGAGGAACATGATGGCGACGATCAGCGTCGGCCAACCGTGCTGGTCGTTGCCGTGCAGCAAGGTATCGAGGATGACGTAGAGCGCATAGGCGATCGAGGCAAGTGAAATGCTGCTGCCGACGAAGGTCCAGACGCGCAGTGGCACGTTGGAAAACGCGGTGAGTCCGGTCAAACCCAGGCCGAGCAGGCGGTAGAGGTTGAAGCTGCTTTGTCCTCCCAGCCGGTCGTTGGTGTGGGTCTCCACCGCGAGTCGGGTGAAGCCGACCCAGTTGTAGATGCCCTTCATGAAGCGGTTGCGTTCCGGCATCTGGCGCAGCGCGTCCAGGATGCAGCGGTCGAGCACGCGGAAGTCCTGGGTGTTTTCCGGAATCTTCAACTGTGCGCCGGTATTGAGCAGCGCATAAAACACCCGCGTGAACCAGCGCTTGGCCAGGCTTTCGCCATCCCGGCTCGATCGGACGCTGTAGACCATGTCGTAGCCTTTGCGCCAATTGGCGATGAAGGCGGGGATCATCTCCGGCGGGTGTTGGAAATCGCCGTCGATCAGCACCGCCACGTCGCCGCGCGCCAGATCGATGCCGGCGGTCAGCGCCAGCTCCTTGCCAAAGTTGCGCGACAGCTGCACCAGTGTCACCGGCAACTGATCCTTGATGCCGAGTACCCGTTCCACCGTGGCATCGCGGCTGCCGTCGTCGACGACGATCAGCTCGTGGCGCAAGCCCTCCGCCAGCAGAATCTGGTGCAGCGTATGCAACAGCAGCACGATGTTCTCCGCCTCGTTGTAGGCGGGCACGATGCAGCTGACCAGCGGGTCTGCCGGCCGTTCTGCGGCGCGAAGTTGCAGCAGATACTCGGGAACGAACTCTTCAGTCATGTCAGATCCTGAATCAGACTTGGCCATGCCGCTTGCGCAACAGCAGGGTGACTTCCCCCGGGTTGCGGAAACGGCCGATTTCTTCAAAGGCTTGCTTGACCGGCGCGGGCAAGGTCGCATAGTCGTCGGATGTGGTGGCAATGTAATCCACCGTCGGGTCTTGCAACAGCGCCATTGCCGCTGTCGGCGCGTGGCTTGTGCGCACGCGGCCTTGGGAATAGAACTCGGCCGAGAACTCGCGCCGTGAATCCCAGTAGAGCAGGTGGCTCGTCGGCGCCGGGTGCTGGGCCTGCCAGTCGGCGATCAGCGCCTCCTGGGTGCGGCCGACCTTGCCCGGCATCGCGGCAAAGGCCAGCGTCGCCGCCAGCGTTACCACGCCGGCAAACAAGCCTAACCAGGCAATCGGCGCGAGCGGCGCCTGGCGGCGGCGCCACAGCTCCGCGAACAGCAAGGCGAAGCCGCTGGCGATCGGCAACGGATACGGGAAGATGATATTGCCCGACAGGGTAAAGAACGCCAGGGTCATCAACGTCCACAACACCAAGTACGACAGCCAGCCGTCATCCGCTTCGCCGGCTGGCGCGGCGGGGCGCTTCGCCAGCCAGTAGATCGCTTGCGGCGACCAGGGCAGGAAGCCCGCCAGCGCGAACAGCCAGATCATCCCATGCGGCGTAGCGTGGGCGAAACCGTAGCGGTCGCCCTTCCAGCCCGGATCGAGGAAGCGGTGCACGTGCTCGCCCATGATGAAATAGTTGAGGAAACCCGGTGTACGGATTTCCGCCAGGATGTACCAGGGAATGCCGATGGCCAGCATCAGCGCCACGCCGCCCGCCCAGGGCAGGTCGCGCCATAGCGCCATCCATTGCCGCTGCCAGAATAGCCAAACGAAGATCGGCATGCCGACGAGCACGATCGCCAGCGGCCCCTTGGCCAATAGGCCGAGGCCGAGGCCGGCGAAAAACAGATAGCCCCACAGACGGCTCTTCTCGGACAGCGCAAACCAGAAAGCCAATTGCGACAGCGTGACGCAGAACATCAGCGACGGATCGGTCATCACCGTGCCGGCGCACAGGTAAAACAGCACACCGCCCGCGAGGGCCAGAACGGCGACCCAGGCGGCTTCCTCGCCCTGGCGCTTCCGGGCGGCGATGAAGGTCAGCCAGCCGGTGGCGATGGCGAGCAACAGCGCCGGCAGGCGCACGGCGAATGCATTGACGCCGAAGAGGCCCATCGCGGCGGCTGACAGCCAGGTCGATAGCGGCGGCTTGGCCCAGAACGGCACGCCGTAATCATGCAACGGGGTCACCCAGTTGCCGGTTTCCAGCATCTTGCGGGCGATTTCCGCATAACGCGCCTCGGTGGTGTCGTTCAGCGGAATGAAGAACATGGCGATGAGCCGGATGAGAAGCAGCGCCAGCAAGACGGTCAATACGCGCCGTCGGGTTGTGTTCATGCGTGTCCTGTGTCTGGAAAATTCGTAACCGCTGATTTTATACCAGCAAAGCTTAATATGCTTTTAAACCTGATGAGAACGGCAAAAAGTTTATCAAATGCAAAAAGGCCACCGCTTGTGCGGTGGCCACAGTTCTATCTGACGGTCGGCGCGAATCAGGCGGCGAGGTGCATCATCTTTTGCAGCTTGCGCGACAGCGCAAACAGAATCAGCGAGGCGACCCCGGCCATGGCCACGAACAGCATGAAGAAGTCGTGCAGGTTGTGGATGGTGTAGCCCATGAACACCGGCGGTGCCATTTTCGGATCCGGGTACAGCGCCGAGAGGATGCCGGCGAACTTATTGGCGGCGGCGTTGGACAAGAACCAGATACCCATCATCAGGCTCGTGAAGCGCACCGGCGAGAGCTTGACCACCAGCGACAGACCGATCGGCGACAGACTCAGTTCGCCGAAGGTGTGCAGCAGGTAGAGGCTGGTGAGCCACATCATGCTGACCTTGACGCCCGGCTGCAGGCCGTCGACGCCGAAGGCGATCACCAGATAGCCGATGGCGAGCAGGAACAGGCCGAGCGCCATCTTGGTCGGCGAGGCCGGCTCGCGGCCCTTGTTGCCCAGGCGAGTCCAGATCCAGGCGAACACAGGGGCGAACAGCACGATGGCCACCGGATTGATCGACTGGAAGTACGAGGCCGGCACGACGAAGCCGAACAGGCTGCGGTTGGTCTGTTCTTCGGCGAAGAAGGTCAGCGAAGCGCCGGCCTGTTCGAAGGCCGACCAGAAGAAGATCACGAATGCCGACACGATCATGATGACCGCCAGGCGCTCGTAGTCGACGCGGGTCAGCGGCTCATGCTTGGCGTGGCCGCTGGTGTCGACGGCGCGTTTGGGCGCCATGCCGATGGCCTTGCCTTCCGGCGTGACCAGATAGCGGTTCTTCAGCAGGGAGAACACCACCAGGCTGATGAGCATGCCAAAGCCGGCGGCGAGGAAGCCCCACTTGAAGTCATGCGCGTTCCCTGTGTCCCCCAGGGTGCCGCAGACCAGCGGCGCCAACAGCGCGCCGGCGTTAATGCCCATGTAGAAAATGGTGAAGGCCGCGTCCACGCGTTTGTCGCCCGCCGGATACAGCTGACCGACCATCGACGAGATGTTCGGCTTGAACATGCCGTTGCCGGCGATCAACGCGCCCAGGCCGACGTACATCATCGTCGTGGCGGTGCCGATCGACTGGCTAAACAGCGAGCCGGAAAAGAACATCATGAACTGGCCGATGGCCATCAACAGGCCGCCAGTGATGATCGAGCGGCGGTTGCCCCAATAGCGGTCGGCGATGTAGCCGCCGATCAGCGGGGTCACGTAGACCAGACTCGTGTAGGTACCGTAAATGCCCGAAGCGGCCGCTTTGTCCATCAGCAACGCTTTGACCATGAACAGGACGAAAATGGCGCGCATGCCGTAATAGCTGAAGCGCTCCCACATTTCAGTGACAAAGAGCAGATACAGGCCCTTTGGATGTGCTTGTTTGATCATTAATGTATTCCTAGTGCAAGGAAGCTTGAGACCAACGACGATAGATTTATGTTTTTTTGTTATGTCCCCATTCGGTAATTACACCGCTGGGGTCTGGCATGATAACGGCGATGATATTTGCAATGAGGATATTTTCTTTTTATTGCAACGTGGATGTCATCAATTGGTCATTTGTTGATATAGATCGTGATTTTCTGTGATGCGACTGACATAAATAAAGCGATGATGTAATTCTATTGGCAGATAAATGTTATGGTGTGAAGCTATTGTCATATTGAATGTGAATTGATTATTTTTTTCTTGAACGATGATGGCAACCTGGCGTAGCCTGTTGAGGCGCCGATGTGGCGCTAACCCTTTGAGTTGATGATGGATGTTCACTGCTTCCGGGCCTTGGTCCCGAACTGGTATACGCTCGACATCGTCTTGACCTACGACTTTCCCCGCGCTTGATCCCTGCCGCGCCACGCGGCGTCTGTGTTTCATCATTTTTCCGTTACACACGATACTCGGCCGACTTGCCGTTGCCGCATGAGGCAGGGTGAGCCGCGCCTAGGGAGATTCAACATGGCACGTCGTATTCCTGAGCCGTTCCGTATCAAGATGGTTGAGCCGATTCACCAGACCACGCCCGAGTACCGCCGTCAGGCGCTCGATGCCGCCGGCTGGAACCCGTTCCTGTTGCATGGGGACGACGTTTATATCGATTTGCTGACCGACAGCGGCACCGGCGCGATGAGCGACCGGCAATGGGCCGGGCTGATGATGGGGGACGAGTCCTATGCCGGCAGCCGCAATTTCTACCACCTGGAACAGACCGTGCGCGAGCTGTTCGGTTATCAGCACGTGATGCCGACCCACCAGGGGCGTGGCGCCGAACAGATTCTGTTTCCCGAGCTCGTTCGCCGTCTCAAGGGCAGCGCGCCGGTGTTCTTCTCCAACTATCACTTCGACACCACCAAGGCGCATGTCGAAATGGCCGGTGCGCGCGCGTTGAATCTGCTGACGCCGGCGGCGCTCGACACGCAGAAGGCCTACGACTGGAAGGGCGACTTCGACCTCGAGGGATTGCGCGCCGCGATCAAGACGCATGGCGCCGACAACGTGGCCGGGGTGATCATGACGGTTACCTGTAACAGCGCCGGCGGTCAGCCGGTGTCGATGGGCAACCTGCGCGCGGTGAGCGAGCTGGCCCGCCAACATGGCATTCCGGTGATTCTGGATGCCGCGCGCTTCGCCGAGAACGCCTGGTTCATCAAACATCGCGACCGCGATTACGCGCAGGCCGAAATCGGCGATATCGTGCGCGAGATGTTCAGCTATGGCGACATCTTTACCATGTCGGCCAAGAAGGACGCGCTGGTGAACATCGGCGGCCTATGCTGTTTCCGCGACGACGTCGATCTGTTCCGCGCGGTGCAGGTGCGCTGTGTGGCGATGGAAGGCTTCGTCACCTACGGCGGCTTGGCCGGGCGCGACATGGAGGCGTTGGCGATCGGTTTGAGGGAGGGGTTGAACCACGACTACCTGAGCTACCGTATTGCCCAGGTGGCTTATCTGGGCGAGCGCTTGGCGACTGGCGGCGTGCCGATCCAGACGCCGACCGGCGGCCACGCGGTATTCGTCGACGCCAAGCGCATGTTGCCGCATATTCCGTCGCACCAATTCCCGGCGCACGCGCTGGCTTGCGCGCTGTATCTGGAAGGCGGCATCCGCGGGGTGGAAATCGGTTCGCTGCTGTTGGGCCGCAACCCAGTGACCGGCGAGCAGGAACCGTCGGATCTGGAATTGCTGCGCCTGACCATTCCTCGACGCGTCTACACCAACGATCACATGGACTACATCGCCGACTGTCTGATCGAACTGAATGGCCGCGCCGGCAGCATCCGCGGTCTGACCTTCGAGTATGAGCCGCCGATCCTGCGTCACTTCACCGCGCGCTTGAAGCAAGTGTAAGCGCCTGGCGGACGCGCGCTACGGATGTATCTCGTGGCGTGCGTTCCCGTCTCGACTTCAGGGCGCGATCGGCTGCGGCGTCACGTCGGCTGTGGCGGGCAGGCCGGCGTCGGTGCCGGTCAGCATCGTCGTGCCTTGCATGCGTAGCGAACCATTGGCGTAGACCTGACTATCCACTTCGTAATGGCCGCCGGCATGGACGGCGCGGCGGTCGTAGGTCAACGCGTAGACCACCGGCGTGCGCTTCGGATTGTTGAGGAACTGTTCGCTCAATACGTCGGCGGCGCCGCCGCTGCCGGTCACGTCCATGAGCCGCTGGCGCACCATGACGTCGCGGCCGTTCTTGATCAGGTTCGGCGGCAGCTCGACATTGCCGTTGAGCACGGCGGGCTGGTAGGGCGTGCCGGCGCAAGCGGCCAAGAGCGCGGCGCAGGGCAGGGCGAACCACAGCGAGGAACGGGGCAGCATGTACAGATCTCCGATTTGCGGGACGAATGCCGCATTGGACGCGATTTGACACCGCAATGCAACGACGCCGTCGCGAAGGACGGCGTCGTGGGACGGTTATTCGCCGATAAAGCTCGACTTCTCGCGGGTGTAATTGGACGGCTGCTCCACTTGGCGGATGGTGAAGTGGATCTCGTGGCTGCCCTGTGGCGCCACCTCCGGCTGCGCCTGCACACGCGCGCCTACCAAGACGTTGTCGCCCGGCGCCACGTTGATGGTCTTCTGATCCATTTGCAAGCGCAGGTCGGGGAGTCCATCGACTGCCACGGTGAAGTGCTGCGGCTGGTCGGTCACGTTCATGATGCGCAGGCTGTAGGTGTTTTCCAGCCAGCCGTCGTCGGTTTCGCGTACGAGCGAGGCGCGGTCGCGGATGATGTCGACCTTGAACGGCAGACGCAGGAAGAACATCGTGCAGGCCGTGGTGAACACCACCAAGAGCACCACCGAATACATGATCACACGCGGGCGCAGGATGCGGTGCGCGATCTGTGCCCGCGGGACCTTGCCTTCCTGCACGTTTTCCGTGGTGTAGCTGATCAAGCCGCGCGGATAGCCCATCTTATCCATGACTTCGTCGCAGCCGTCGATACAGGCGGCGCAGCCGATGCACTCGTATTGCAGGCCGTCGCGGATGTCGATGCCCACCGGGCAGACCTGCACGCAGATGCCGCAGTTGATGCAGCTGCCGAGGCCGACGTCCTTGGGATCGATGCCTTTTTTACGCGCGCCGCGCGGTTCGCCACGCGCCTCGTCGTAGGAAATGATCAGCGTGTCGCGGTCGAACATGACGCTCTGGAAACGGGCGTACGGACACATGTACTTGCAGACCTGCTCGCGCATGTGCGCGGCGAACAGATAGGTGAAGCCGGCGTAGAAGAAGATCCAGAAGGTTTCCCACGGACCGTAGTCGAAGGTCGGCATCGCGGCCACCAGATCGCGGATCGGGGTGTAGTAGCCGACGAGGGTGAAGCCGGTCCATAGCGAGAAGGCGATCATGATGGCGTGCTTGACGAACTTGATCGTGAACTTGCGTCCGCTCATCGGCTGCTGGTCGAGCTTCATGCGCTTGACGTGGTTGCCTTCGACCAGACGCTCGATCCACAGCATGACCTCGGTGTACACCGTTTGCGGACAAGCGTAGCCGCACCACAGCCGGCCGGCGATCGTGGTCCACAGGAACAGGCCGAAGGCGCAGCACATCAAGAGCGCGGCCAGATAGACGAAATCCTGCGGCCAGATGGTGAGGCCGAACAGGTAGAACTTGCGGTCGACCAGATCGAACAGCAGCGCTTGGCGGCCATTCCAGGTGACCCAGGGCATACCGAGGTAGAACAGTTGGGTGCCGAATAGGAACAGCAGGCGCCATTTGGCGAAGATGCCGCGCACGTCGCGCGGGTAGAGCTTGCGGGATTTTTCGTACAGAGAAATCGCTTGTTCCGGCTTATTTTCTACTTTGACGTTGATGTCTTTGAGTGAATCCGACATGGCCGTTCCCTTGCGAGGATTAGGTAAAACTCACTGCTATGAATTTTACATAATTCTCATATTGTTTGCGTGTTATAAAGATAGAACTTTTTGTTATGTTGAAACACCACTGCCCGCGTGAGCGGGCAGTGGTGAAAACCAGCGTTATTGTGCCGGTTGTTGCGGCAGGTTGGACAGGCTCCACACGTAGGCGGCCAGCAAGTGCACCTTGCCTTCGCCGAGGAAGTCCTTCCAGGCCGGCATCTGATTGTTGCGGCCGTTGGTGATGGTTTCGATGATGGTCTTTTCGGTACCGCCATAGAGCCATACGCCGCTCGGGTGCGTCAGGTTCGGCGCGCCGACGGCGGTATTGCCGTGACCGTCCGGACCGTGGCAGGACGCGCAGATGGTCTTGAAGGTGGTCTCGCCACGCGATGCACGGTCGGCATCGAACTGCTTGCCGGCGATCTTCAGCACGTAGTTGGCCACATCCTTGACCTTCTCTTCACCCAGTACCGAGCCCCAGGCCGGCATCTGGCCGTGACGGCCACCCAGGATCGTGGTCTGGATGGTTTGCGGGTCGCCGCCGTACTGCCAGTCGTGATGCACCAGGTTGGGGAAGCCCTTGGCGCCGCGCGCGTCGGAACCATGGCACTGGATGCAATAGGTCTGGAACAGGCGTTGGCCCATTTCATGCGCTTGCGGATCGGCGGCGACGGCCTTCAAGTCCATCTGCAGATACTTGTTGAACATCGGCAGATACTTGGCTTCCGCCTGTGCGCGCTCCTCGTTGTACTGGCCGACCGAGGTCCAGCCGCGGATGCCCGGGAAGGTGCCCAGACCCGGATACAGCACCAGATACACGGCGCCGAAGATCAGGGTCAGATAGAACAGCATCATCCACCAGCGCGGCAGCGGATTGTTGTACTCCTGCAAGTCGCCGTCCCACACGTGGCCCATGGTCTCGGCCTGTTGGCCGGGCTTGACCGATGTTTTCGATTGGGTAATCAACAGCGCGGCCAGGCCGACGAAGCCCGCAACCACGATGACCGTGATGTAGATCCCCCAGAAACCGCTGACAAAATCACTCATCATCTCGCTCCATTGCCGCTTGGCTCGTCACCGTCCTCTTCAGGCGTCAAGTCATCGTCGTCGATGATCATCTTCGCCACGTCGTTGTAGCGTTGCTTGGAGCGCTTGCTGTAGGCGACCCAAGCGAACACCAGAAACGACACGAAGCAGAAGACGGTGAACAGCTCGTGGGCAAAATTGGTCCAGTCCATGGCTTAACGCACGTTCTTCAGTGCAAGGCCGAGGCTTTGCAGGTAGGCGATCAGCGCATCCATTTCGGACTTGCCCTCGACTTCCGACTTGGCGTTGGCGATGTCCTGGTCGGTGTACGGCACGCCGACCACGCGCAGCGCGCGCATCTTCGCCTGAACGTCGTCCGCATCGGCCAGATTCTTGGCCAGCCACGGGAAGGCCGGCATATTCGACTCCGGCACCACGTCGCGCGGGTTGTTCAGGTGGACGCGGTGCCATTCGTCGGAGTAGCGGCCGCCGACGCGGGCCAGGTCCGGGCCATTACGCTTGGAACCCCATTGGAACGGATGGTCGTAGACCGATTCGCCCGCCACCGAGTAGTGACCATAGCGCTCGGTTTCGGCGCGGAACGGACGGATCATCTGCGAGTGGCAGGTATAACAGCCTTCGCGGATGTAGATGTCCCGGCCGGTCAATTCGAGGGCGCTGTACGGCTTAAGGCCCTCGATCGGCTGGGTGGTGGACTTTTGGAACGCCAGCGGAACGATCTCCACCAGGCCGGCAACGCTGATCACGATCAGCGTGAATACGATCAGGAAGCCGACATGTTCTTCGACAAGTTGCTGAATCTTATCCATTTTTATTCTGCCTTTCCGCTCAATGGCTTTGCGCTGCCAACGCCGGGATCTTGGCGTCGACGGCCTTGCCGGCATTGATGGTGCGGAACACGTTGTATGCCATGACGAGCATGCCGCTGAGGTAGAACAGACCGCCCAGCGCGCGCACGATCAGATACGGGTGCACTGCCTTGACCACTTCCACGAAGGCGTAGGTCAGGGTGCCATCCGGGTTGATGGCGCGCCACATCAGACCTTCGGTGACGCCGGCGATCCACATCGAGGCGATGTAGAGCACGACGCCGACGGTGGCGATCCAGAAGTGCACTTCGATCAGCTTGGTGCTGAACATCTCCTCACGGTTCCACAGACGCGGAATCAGGTAGTAGATCGAGCCGATGGTGATGAAGCCGACCCAGCCAAGCGCCCCGGAGTGAACGTGGCCAATGCCCCAGTCGGTATAGTGCGACAGCGCGTTGACGGTCTTGATCGACATCATCGGGCCTTCGAAGGTGGACATACCGTAGAAGGACAGGGAGACGATCAGGAACTTCAGGATCGGATCGGTACGCAGTTTGTGCCAGGCGCCGGATAGGGTCATGATGCCGTTGATCATCCCGCCCCAGCTCGGTGCGAGCAGGATCAGCGAGAACACCATGCCTAGCGACTGAGTCCAGTCGGGCAGCGCGGTGTAGTGCAGGTGGTGCGGGCCGGCCCACATGTAGGTGAAGATCAGCGCCCAGAAGTGCACCACCGACAGACGGTACGAGTAGATCGGACGGCCGGCCTGTTTCGGCACGAAGTAGTACATCATGCCGAGGAAGGCGGCGGTCAGGAAGAAGCCTACCGCGTTATGGCCGTACCACCACTGCACCATGGCGTCCACCGCGCCCGAATAGACCGAGTAGGACTTCCACATGCTCACCGGAATGAAGGCGCTGTTGACGATATGCAGCAAGGCCACGGCCAAAATGAACGCGCCGTAGAACCAGTTGGCCACGTAGATGTGCTTGACCTTGCGGATGGCCAGGGTGCCGAAAAAGACGATGGCGTAGACCACCCAGACGATGGTGATCAATACCTTGATCGGCCATTCCAATTCGGCGTATTCCTTGCCGAAGGTGATGCCGAGCGGGAACGTGATCGCGGCGAGCACGATGACGAGCTGCCAGCCCCAGAAGGTGAAGGCGGCGAGCTTGTCTGAGATCAGCCGGACGTTGCAGGTGCGCTGCACCACATAATACGAGGTGGAGAACAGACCGCAGCCGCCAAAGGCGAAGATCACGGCGTTCGTGTGTAACGGGCGCAGACGGCCAAAGTGGAACCAGGGCCCAAAATTGAGCTCCGGCCACACCATTTGGGCCGCGATGATGACGCCCACCAGCATGCCGACCACGCCCCAAACGACGGTCATGATGGCAAACTGGCGCACCACCTTATAGTTATAAGTGGATTGCGTTTCCATTTATGGTTATCTCCAAGGTTGCGAACTCAGAACGAGAAAACACTGCTCGCCACAAGAAGACCCACGCCAGGATTACCCTGAACGCGAGGTCCGGCAGAATTCCTTAGTTGCGACACATCCCGTGGTCCGGACGCTGTCTGGACCATCATCCCGGTAAGGCCATTGCCGTTATTCTATATGCATTCGTCTGTTAAAGACGAATTGCGGAGGTCATGAAATACGCAAATTTCACTGATCTCGGCGGCTTGCAGGCTAACTTTGTTATTTAACTTATTTCAACAACGCTTGCAGTATAATGTCATGGTGTGGCCATTAGTTGACCTGAATCAATTTGTTGGGGTGGCCCGCTCAATACCACACGGCAATGTTAGAATGTTGTTTTGCCCTTGCAGGATAGCTGCTCATGTCCGTTCCTGTTCTCTATCGCATTCGCCCCGCCTCGCCCGAAGCGCATCTTTTCGAAGTTTCCTTAACGGTTAGCCAGCCGGCCAAGAAAGGTCAGCTGTTCCATTTGCCGGCTTGGATTCCGGGCAGTTACATGATCCGCGAGTTCGCCCGGCACATCGTCACGCTGCATGCCGAATGCGGCGGGCAACCGGTGGCGTTGCATAAGCTCGACAAGCATAGCTGGCAGGCCGATCCGGTCGACGGCGCGCTGACGCTCTACTATCAGGTATATGCCTTCGACCTGTCGGTGCGCGGGGCCTATCTGGACGCTCAGCGCGGCTTCTTCAACGGGACGAGCGTCTTCCTGGCGGTCGACGGCTATGAACAGGGCCGCTGCGAGGTCGAGATCGAGCGGCCGCGCGGCAAGGCCTATCAAGACTGGCGTGTCGCCACCAGCCTGCCGCTGCGCGAGGGCAAACAAAAGGACAATGGCTTCGGACGTTATCGCGCCGAGAATTACGATGCGCTGATCGACCATCCGGTAGAACTTGGCTTGTTTGAGTCGGTGTCGTTCAAGGCGTGCGGCGTGCCGCACGAATTTGTGGTCTCTGGGCGTTTTAACGCCGACTTGAAACGTTTGGCGCGCGATACGAAGAAAATCTGCGAATGGCATATCCGCTTGTTCGGCGAACCGGCGCCGTTTGACCGCTACGTTTTCATGCTGTTCGTCGGCAAGGAGATCTACGGGGGCCTGGAGCACCGCGCCTCCACCGCGCTGATGGCCGACCGCGACCATCTGCCGCGTCCGGGCGCGAAGGGCATCGACGACGGCTATCTTCGGCTGTTGGGTCTCATCAGCCATGAATATTTCCATGCCTGGAACGTCAAACGCCTGAAGCCCGCTGCGTTCCAGCCCTATGACCTGACGCGCGAAAACCATACCCGCCTGTTGTGGGCGTTCGAGGGCGTGACTTCGTACTATGACGACTTGGCGCTGCTGCGCGCCGGCCTGATCGACCGCGAGCGTTACCTCGGTTGCGTGGCGGAGACGGTCACCACCGTGTGGCGTGGCAACGGTCGTACCAAGCAGACGCTGGAGGCCTCGAGCTTCGATGCCTGGACCAAGTACTACCGTCAGGATGAGAACAGCCCCAATAGCATCGTCAGCTACTATGCCAAGGGAGCGCTGGTGGCGTTGGCGCTGGATTTGTTGATCCGCGACAAGACCAAAGGCACGAAGTCGCTTGATGATGTCATGCGATTTTTGTGGAAAAAATGGCAAAAGGATGGCGCTGGCTTGGCCGAGGGCGAATGGGAATCGCTGGCTGGCGACGCGACCGGCCTTGATTTACACGATTTTTTCCAGCAGGCGTTGCGCGCTACGGACGATCTGCCGCTAGGCCCGCTGTTGGCGACCCAAGGGATCAAGTTTGCCTTCGACTACGGCGCGGGCCTGACCGACCGCGGCGGCTTCGGCGCCGTGAAGTCCGAACCGGACGTGCCGCGCGCCTCGCTCGGCATCAAGGGCGCGAGCGACCCGCTCGGCGTGCGGCTGCAGCACGTGTATGACGGCGGCGCGGCTCAGGCGGCCGGCTTGTCCGGCGGCGACGTGATCGTGGCGGTGGACGGTTTGCGCGCGACCGATGCCGACAAGATGCAGGCAGGCCTGATCGCAGGGCGGAGCGTTATCGTGCACGCCTTCCGCCGCGACGAGCTCTTGACCGTGCAGGTGCTGCCGAAGGCGCAAACGCCCGATGCCTGCCGTTTGTCTTTGATGAAAAAAACCGGGCCTTGGCCCGCGGTGTAGATGAATCCGCAAGATAGCGGAGCGTTGGCGGGGCCCATCCCCGCCGTATAGACCTCGTTACAGTGAGTTGAAAAATGACACGCCAGCCTCAAGTCAAGTATCGCCATGATTACCAGCCGCCGGCCTTTCTGATCGATCGGGTCGATCTCAAGTTCGACATTGAAGACACGTTGACGCGGGTTTCCTCGCGTCTGGTCATTACCCGCAACCCGGAGGCGCACCATGCCGCCGATCTGGTGCTCGACGGCTCGGCCCGCCTGTCGGGCGTGGTGCTCGACGGCCAGCCGCTGGAGCCCGAGCGCTATCAGCTGACCGATGACGCGTTGACGGTGAAGGCTGTGCCCGACAGCTTCATCCTTGAGGTGGAGACCGAGATCGAGCCTGCGGCGAACACGAGCCTGATGGGCTTGTATGCCTCCAACGGCAACCTGTTCACCCAGTGCGAGCCGGAAGGCTTCCGCAAGATCACCTATTATCTTGACCGTCCCGACGTGATGGCCAAGTTCTCCACCACGATCGTCGCCGACAAGCTCAAGTTTCCGGCCATGCTGTCCAATGGCAACAAGGTGGGCGAGGGCATGGTCGACAAGAAGCGCCGTTGGGTGAAGTGGGTCGACCCATACCGCAAGCCGTCCTATCTGTTCGCCATGGTGGCGGGCAAGCTGACCGCGCTCAAGGACAAGTTCATTACGATGAACGGGCGCGAAGTGGCGCTGGAGATCTGGACCGAACCGGCCGACCAGGACAAGGTGGTGTTCGCCATGGAGGCGGTCAAGCACGCCATGAAATGGGACGAGGAGCGCTTCGGTCTGGAGTACGACCTCGACATCTACATGATCGTGGCGGTGGGCGACTTCAATATGGGCGCCATGGAGAACAAGGGCCTGAACATCTTCAACACCAAGTACGTGCTGGCGCGGCAGGAAACCGCCACCGACGCCGATTTCGAGGCGGTCGAGGCGGTGATCGCGCACGAGTATTTCCACAACTGGACCGGCAATCGCGTCACTTGCCGCGACTGGTTCCAGCTGTCGTTGAAGGAAGGCCTGACCGTGTTCCGCGACCAGGAGTTCTCTGCCGACATGACAAGCCGCGCGGTCAAGCGCATCGAGGACGTGCAGGGACTGCGCGCCATGCAGTTCCCAGAGGATGCCGGCCCGACCGCGCACCCGATCCGCCCGGACAGCTACATCGAAATGAACAACTTCTACACCATGACGGTGTATGAAAAGGGCGCCGAAGTGGTGCGTATGTACCAGACCTTGCTTGGCCGCGATGGCTTCCGCAAGGGCATGGATCTGTATTTCAAGCGTCACGACGGCCACGCCGTGACCTGCGACGATTTCCGAGCCGCGATGGCCGACGCCAACGACGTCGACTTGACGCAATTCGCGCTGTGGTACAGCCAGGCCGGCACGCCGGTGCTGGACGCCAAGGGCCACTACGATGCCGTGGCGCGCACCTACCGTCTGGACGTGCGTCAGTCGTGTCCGGCCACGCCTGGCCAAAGCGACAAGCAGCCGATGCATATCCCGCTCGCGCTGGGGCTGCTCGGCAGTGACGGCAAGGATTTGCCGCTCAAGCTCGACGGCGAGACGCAAGCCGGCGCGACCACCCGCGTGCTCGATGTGAAGGCGGCGGAGCAGTCGTTCCTGTTCGTCGACGTGGCGAGCGCGCCGGTGCCTTCGCTGCTGCGCGGTTTTTCCGCGCCGGTGCAATTGAATGTCGATCTGACGGACGTCGAGTTGGCTTTCTTGATGGCGCACGACTCGGACGCCTTCTCCCGCTGGGAAGCCGGCCAGATCCTGTCGCAGCGCGTGCTGCGCATGCTGGTGGCCGATAGCCAGGCTGGCCGCGCGCTCTCGGTGCCGGCGCACTTCACCGCGGCGTTTGCCGCGGTGCTGAAGGATCTGAAAGCCGACCCTGCCTTTAAGGCGCTGATGCTCTCCTTGCCGAGCGAAGGCGAAATGCTCGAGTGGTTCGATGGCGCCGACCCGGCCTGCCACCATCACGTGCGCGAGTTCGTGCTCAAACACCTGGCGCAGGCGCTGCGCGCCGAATGGCGTCAGACGTTGGAACTTAGCCAGACGCGCGCCTACCTTCCGGCCGATGCCGGTCAGCGCACGCTGAAGAATCATGCGCTGGCGATGCTGTGCCGCCTGGACGAGGCCGGGTCGCTGGAAACCGCCAAGAACCAGTGCCTGCAAGCCGACAACATGAGCGATCAGATGGGGGCGCTCGTGGCGCTACGTGATCGCGACGTTCCCGAACGCGCCGACTGCTTGGCGGCCTTTGCGGCTCGGTGGGCCAACGATCCGCTGGTGATGGACAAGTACTTCGCGCTGCTCGCATCGTGCCAGGTGCCGAGCGCCCTGGATCAAGTGCGCGCTGCGATGGCGCACCCGGCGTTCTCGATCAAGAATCCGAATAAGGTCTACGCGCTCATTCGCACCTTCGGCCGCAATATGCAGCACTTCCATGCCGCCGATGGCAGCGGCTACCGCTTCATGGCCGATCAAGTGCTGGCGATCGATGCGCTCAACCCGTCGGTGGCGAGCCGGCTGGTGGGGGCGTTCAACCGCTGGAAGAAGGTCGAGCCGAAGCGTCAGGCGCTGATGAAGGCCGAACTGGAACGCCTGGCCGCGGCCAAGCTGTCCAAGGACGTGTTCGAGATCGTGTCCAAGAACTTGGAACAGGCTTGATCGATCTGTGCTAGGGGCTGTCTGCAAACTATTTGCGGCTGCAGACAGGCCCTAGACCCGGCAAGCGGGCGTGAGCGATCACGTCCGCTTGTTTCGTGATGGAGAAGGAATTGTCGACCATGCTTGGAAAAGGGCGCAGCGTCGCGTTGCTGGTGGGATTGTGGCTGGTGTGGGCCTATAGCTGGATCGCCAGCAAGATGGGGTTGCCGTATATGACGCCATTGCAACTGGCGTTCTGGCGCACGCTGCTGGGTCTCGTCACGCTCGCCACCGCGATGTTGCTGACGCGGCGCAGCCTGCGGCCTACGCCGTTTTGGCCAACCTTTTGGCTTGGCATGAGCCAAACCGCCGCCTTCGGTTCGTTGACGACAATGGCGCTATTGGCCGGCGGCGCCGGCAAGGTGTCGGTGTTGGCGTATACCATGCCGTTTTGGACGCTGTTGTTGGCGCGCTGCTTTCTCAACGAGCGTCTGGTGGGGCTGCAGTGGGGCGCGGTGGCCTTGGCCTGTGTGGGCCTCACGCTGATCATCCAGCCCTGGCAATTGCGCGGCGGGCCGCTGTCGGACGTGTTGGCCATTGCCGGCGGCTTGGCGTGGGCCGTGGCGGCGGTGCAGGCCAAACGGTTGCGCCAGCGTCATCGCGTCGGCACGGTGGCGCTGACCTTCTGGCAAATGCTGTGGGGGGTGATCCCGCTCGGCGCGCTGGCATGGCTGGTGCCGGCCCCGCCGGTCCACGTCAGTTGGCAGCTGGTGGCGATTTTGCTGTATCTCGGCGTGTTCGCCTCCGGGCTGGGCTGGCTGACCTGGATGCTGCTGCTCTCGAGGCTGTCGGCCGGCATGGCGAGCCTGAACGTGCTGGCGATTCCGGCGGTGGCGGTGCTGATGGCCTGGCTGCAGATGGGCGAGGCGCCGGATCGGACCGAGGGGCTCGGCATGTTGCTGATCGCCTTGGCGTTGGCGTTGTTGTCCGGCTGGACGGTGTGGCGCGAGCGGCAAGCCGGCGCTTGACGTAAACGGAAATTTCCGGCAATCATTCAAGCGTTTGCTTGATTTACCGGAGCGCCGCATCAGACGGCGCCATGACTTGGGGTTGCCGTGGAAAACCTGGAACACGACTTTTTCGTCGCGGTGACGGCGTCTGACCGTTTG
This sequence comes from Paludibacterium sp., assembly GCF_019232825.1. GTDB lineage: Bacteria > Pseudomonadota > Gammaproteobacteria > Burkholderiales > Chromobacteriaceae > Paludibacterium. The sequence goes on from NZ_JAFAND010000092.1 coordinate 17,811, forward strand.
CGTCTGCGCCGCATCTACCGCCAAGACGCGGGTCCGGCGGTACTGCTGGTGCACGGCGCCATGGCCAACGGACGCATTTTCTATTCCAACACGGGCAAGGGCTTGGCGCACTATCTGGCGCGCGCCGGCTATGACGTGTTCGTGCTCGACCTGCGCGGCCGTGGCGGCAGTACGCCAATCATCGACAAACGCGCGCGTCACGGTCAGACCGAGAGCATCCGCGACGATATCCCCGCCGCGCATCGCGCCATCCGCGCGCTGAAGGGCGATGCGCCGATTCACTGGATGGCGCACTCCTGGGGTGGCGTACTGATGCACAGCGCGCTGTTGCGCGACCCTGACCTGATTCCCGACGTCGCCTCTTGCGTGTATTTTGCCTCCAAGCGCACGGTGCGCGTGAAGAATCTGCAGCGCCGGCTGAAAGTCGACTTTTTCTGGAACGGCGTCGCCCACCTCATTACCCATGTGGTCGGCTATCTACCGTCGCGGGCTATGGGGCTGGGGCCCGACAACGAAACGCGCTTAAGCCACGCGCACAGCAGTCGCTGGGTGCGTGACGACCGCTGGGTCGATCCGGTCGACGGCTTCGATTACGCCGCCGCGGCGACGCGGCTGGCTTTGCCGCCGACGCTGTATTTCGCCGCCTGGGACGACCCGTGCCTTGGACACCGCGACGACGTGCGCCGTTTTCGCGATGAGGCCGGCCAGCATGTCTCGCGCTTGCATCTGCTCGGCCGCTGCACTGGCCATCGTCAGGATTACGACCATGCCTCGCTGCTGACGCATCCGGACGCGGTCGACGACCATTTCCCGCTGGTGTTGCGCTGGTTGGCCGGCGATTTTGCCGCCGTCCCGGAGAATATCTAACGTATGATGCAGGGCGGGACGTTCCTTCTCGCCGCGCCGCCATGTCACGATCACAACGCCTGCTGGCTCTGCTCCAGCTTCTGCGCGGCCACCGCTATCCGGTGGCCGGCGCCCGCCTGGCCGAAGATCTTGGCATCAGCCTGCGCACGCTTTACCGCGACATCGCCACGTTGCAAGAGCAGGGCGCGACCATCGAGGGCGAGCCGGGTCTCGGCTATGTGCTGCGGCCCGGCTTCATGTTGCCGCCTTTGATGTTCAGCGAGGAGGAGATCGAGGCGCTGGTGCTCGGCACACGCTGGGTGGCGAAGCGCGCCGACGCCCGTCTGGCGGAGGGCGCCGCGAGCGCGCTGGCCAAGGTTGCCGCCGTGCTGCCGGCCGACCTGCGGCTGGCATTGGACACGACCGCATTGCTGGTGCCGGGCTCCTCCGAGCCGGCGTCCGCCGTCGACCTGTCGCTGGTGCGCCAGGCGATCCGGAGTGAGCGCAAGGTGGCGCTGCACTATCGCGATCTGCAGGGGGCCGAATCGACTCGCACCGTCTGGCCGTTCGCCCTAGGGTACTTTGACCATGTTCGCGTGCTGACGGCATGGTGCGAGTTGCGCCAGGATTTTCGCCACTTCCGCGCCGACCGCATCATCGCCATGGACATGTTGAGCGAACGGTATCCGGCGCGCCGTCAGGCCTTGCTGAAGACGTGGCGCGAGCAGAACGGCATCGCTGCTGACAAAAACTGACAGTGTCGATCTCTACACTGCGGTTGTCAGCCGGGCCGTCGCCCGCGCCGCTCAAGCCAGGAGATTCTGATGGCTCAACCCAACTACGTGCTGCTGTATGTCGACAATCCGGCGCAAAGCGCCGCTTTCTATCGCTGGCTGCTGGATCGGCAGCCGGTCGAGTCCTCGCCCACTTTTGCGCTCTTTGTTCTCGACAGCGGCGTCAAGCTTGGCTTGTGGTCCAAGCATACGGTCGAGCCGGCCGCCACCGCCGCCGGCGGGGGCGGTGAGCTGGCGTTCTCGGTCGCCGACGACGACGCGGTGCGCGCACTCTTCGCCGCCTGGCGCGCCAAGGACCTGCCGATCTTGCAGCCGCTCACCGAGATGGACTTTGGCTATACCTTCGTAGCCGAAGACCCGGATGGCCATCGGCTACGGGTGTTTGCGCCGCATTTGGACTAGGGCCTGGGCCTGCGTCCCCCCGGCGCGGCCATGCTAGAATCGTCGCAAAGACGATTGAATAGTGGAGAAACCAGGATGTCGGGAAACAGTTTTGGCCTGTTGTTCACGGTCACCTCCTTCGGGGAGAGCCATGGACCAGGCATCGGCTGCATCGTGGACGGCTGTCCGCCGGGAATGGCGTTGACCGAGCAAGACATTCAAACGGAACTGGACCGGCGCAAGCCCGGCACCAGCCGTCATGTCACCCAACGGCGCGAGGAGGATAAGGTCGAAATCCTCTCCGGCGTGTACGAAGGCAAGACCACCGGCACGCCGATCGCGCTGTTGATCCGCAACACCGATCAGCGCTCGCGCGACTACGGCAACATTGCCGATACCTTCCGCCCCGGCCATGCCGACTACACCTACTGGCACAAATATGGCATTCGCGATCCGCGCGGCGGCGGCCGTTCGTCGGCGCGTGAAACCGCGGTGCGCGTGGCAGCCGGCGCCATCGCCAAGAAATGGCTGCATGAGAAGTTCGGCATCGTCATTCGCGGCCACCTGACACAGATCGGCGAGGTGGTGATTCCATTCACCGACTGGGCGCAGGTCGAACAGAATCCGTTCTTTGCCGCCGACGCCGGCATCGTGCCCGAGCTGGAAGCGTACATGGACAGCATTCGTAAGAGCCTGGACTCGGTCGGGGCGCGCTTGCGTGTCGTGGCGGAGAACGTGCCGGTTGGCTGGGGCGAGCCGGTGTATGACCGGCTCGACGCCGAGATCGCCTATGCGATGATGGGCATCAATGCCGTCAAGGGCGTGGAGATCGGCGCCGGCTTCGGCTCGGTCACCCAGCGCGGCAGCGAGCACGGCGACGAATTGACCCCCGAAGGCTTTGCCAGCAATCACGCCGGCGGCGTGTTGGGCGGCATCTCCACCGGCCAGCCGATCGAGGTGTCGATCGCCATCAAGCCCACGTCCAGCATCGCCACCCCGCGCCGTTCGATCGACAAGCAGGGTAACCCTGTGACGCTGGAAACCCACGGCCGCCACGACCCCTGCGTCGGCATTCGCGCCACGCCGATCGCCGAGGCGATGCTGGCGCTGGTGCTGATCGACCACGCGCTGCGCCACCGCGGGCAGTGCGGCGACGTGTCGGTGTCGACCCCGCGGATTTAAAAAAGATCTGGCCGCGTTTAGGGACCCTCTGAACAAGTTATTTACCGCTGCGGCGGCCCCTGGCGGGATGGGGATGCGCGGCGCGGGGCGCAGTGGATGGTCATTCCATCCACCAGCCGCGCAACAAAGCAGACCGACCGCCAGGCGCCGCCCCGAAGGGTTTGGCCTACAAGCGGCCGCCTGACGGCGTTGCGCTCCTTGGCATCGCAGAATAACTGCGACCTGCGTCGCGCGCCTTGCATTCGGCCTGTTATTGACCAAACGCAGTGGTAAATAACTTGTTCAGAGGGTCCTTAGCGGCCAGATTCCGTGGTTGTCGTGGGGAGAATAGCTACGCAACACTAGTGCGTATGCATCGGTTCGACGACCAGGCGCACGCCGAGCGCGGCACAAACACGGTTAATGGTATCAAAGCGTGGTTCGCTGCCTGGGCGGAGAGCCTTGTATAAGGCTTCGCGTGAGATTCCTGCCGATTTGGCGATGTCCGTCATTCCGCGCGCTCGGGCAATATCGCCGAGAGCAGAGGCCAGTAGTGCCGCATCATTCGCTTCTAGAATATCAGTCAGGTATGCTGCAATCGCCTCCTCACTGTCTAGATACGGCACCGCATCGAATTCGGGAAGTTCATCCACGTTGATATGCTGTTGTTTGCTCACCGCTATTTCTCCTGTCATCTCAGTTGCGCTGCCAGGGCCTTTGCGCGTTTGATGTCGCGCTTCTGCGTACGTTTGGTCCCTCCTGCCAGCAATACGATGACTTGCATGCCCCGTTGGCTGAAGTAGATGCGCCAACCCGAGCCAAGGTGAATGCGTAACTCCCAAAGACCGTCACCTAGCGGCTCGACGTCTCCCATGAGGCCGCACTCCAAACGCTTGATTCTTGCCACGACCGCGCTGCGTGTTTTGGTGTCGCTCAGACTGTCTAGCCGGGCCTTGAACTAAGGAAGAGATTTGATCGTGAACATAGTTAATGTAATCGATCGATTACGATTTCGTCAAATAGAACCCGCATGATGGCAGGTTCTTTATTCATTCAGAACGTAAAGAGGGGCGGGCGGCGATAAGCCTTCCGCCCAAGTAGAGGCGGGGCCGTCGACGCAGATTCAGGTTTTCACAGCCTAAGAGAGGCGGAGAGCAAGGTCTAACCTGCGCATACGGGGTATTTAATCATGATCGCATAGCATCACGGAGCGATCGTGATGGCGAATGTACGGTGGTTAGGCGTAGCCGTTGGGGTTTTGCTGCTGCCAGCGCCAGCTGTCGCGGCACATGTCGTCCAGCGTGTGCTCGGCTTTCCAACCCAGCACTCGTTCGGCCTGCGAAGGGTCGGCGAAGCAGCTGGCGATGTCGCCGTCGCGGCGCGCGACCACGCGGTAGGGCACCGGCCGCTGGCTCGCGCGCTCGAACGCCGCCACCATCTCCAAGACCGAATGGCCGCGCCCGGTGCCGAGATTCAACGTGTGTACCGCCGGCGCGCCGTCCATCAACGCCAGGGCTTTGACGTGCGCCCGCGCCAGATCGACCACGTGCAGATAGTCGCGTACCCCGGTGCCATCCGGCGTCGGGTAGTCGTTGCCGAATACCTTCAGTTCAGCCAGCTTGCCCACCGCCACTTGGCTGACGAATGGCAGCAGATTGTTGGGAATACCGTTGGGGTCCTCGCCGATCAGGCCGCTTTCGTGCGCGCCGACCGGGTTGAAGTAGCGCAACAGCGCCACGCGCCAGCCAGGTTCGCTCGCCGCCAAATCGCGCAAGAAGGTTTCGGTCATCAGCTTGGTTTGACCGTAGGGGTTGGTCGGACCGAGCGGGTAGTCCTCGGTGATCGGTTTGCCGCCGGTGTCGGCATAGACGGTGGCCGACGAGCTGAACACGATATTGCGCACCCCGGCGTCCTGCATGCACGACAACAGATTGAGCGTGCCGGTCAGGTTGTTGTGGTAATAAGAGAGCGGCTTGGCCACCGATTCGCCCACGGCCTTGAGCGCGGCAAAGTGAATGACCGCGTCGAAGCGGTAGCGCTGGAACAGCGCTACCAGCGCAGCTCGGTCGAGCAGATCCTCGGCGTGGCACGGCACGGCGTGGCCGCTCAGATGCTCGACCCGGCGCAAGGCTTCGGGTTTGCTGTTGCTGAAATTGTCGACCACGACCGGATCGTGGCCGGCGGCGATCAGTTCCAACAGGGTGTGGCTGCCGATGTAGCCGGCGCCGCCGGTGACGAGAATGGTGCTCATAATGAGGAAGTCTGTCTGTTGTTGTCGCGAGTTGCTGCCATTCTAGCAGTGCTGCGTGATGCTCTGGTGAATCCGCGTGGCCAGGCTGCGCCGTCGGCTTGACGATTGTTGTCCGTCGGTCCTATAAAAGCTTGGTTTAAACATGTTGTTTAAACTGATTTTCGCAAAGGAGGATAGCGATGAAGGCAACGTGGCTATTGACGCCGCTGATACTCTCGTTGGCGGCTGGCGCCGCTGCCGCCAGTGAGACGGCCGATACCAAGATCAACAAGCGCAATACGCAGATTGACCGCGGTTGCACGATGATCATCGAGGCCCGGCAGGGCTACCAAGACCGCCCTTCCGCCGAACGCTCGGCAATGAACCGTAAACCGGAGAACAGTTCGAAAATCGACGAGTGCGTGAACCGCTACCGGATTCAGATAACCGCGACATAAGCGGACGCAAGCCGGCGGAAAAAAGCCCCGGCGCCTTTGGTCCGGGGCTTTCGCATACTCTACCGATCGATCAATAGGTGAAGAACATGCGTTGGATGTCCTGGGTGTTGTGCGTTTTGGTCAACGCCAGCATCAGCAGGATGCGCGCCTTTTGCGCGTTGAGCGTGTCGCTCACCACCAGATCTTCCTTGTCGTCGTTGGCTTCGCCGTTGCGCGCCACGATACCGCTGCCGGTGCGCGAGCTGCGAACCACGATCACCCCCTTCTGGCGGGCGTCGCGGAAGGCCGGCATCATCTGCGCGGCGATGCTGCCGTCGCCCACGCCGGCCTGCACGATGCCTTGCGCGCCGGCAGCGATGTCGGCGTCCATGGCGACACGGTCCATGTTTTCATAGCCGTAGACGATGTCGACGCGCGGCAGCTTATCCAGCTTGCTGACGTCGAACTCGGTATCGGCGGTGTTTTTGCGCGTCGACATGCGGTAGAAGTGCGGCTTGTTGTCCTGCATGTAGCCGATGAAGCCCAGATCCGGCGAACGGAAGGTGTCGGCGGTCGCGGTATTGGTCTTGGTGACCTCGCGCGCGGCGTTGATCTGATCGTTGAGCGCCACCAGCACACCCTTGCCGACCGCGTCCTTACTGCCCGCCAGAATCACGGCGTTATACAGGTTGATCGGGCCGTCGGCGCTGATGGCGGTCGACGGGCGCATGGCGCCCACGACCACCACCGGCTTCTTGCTCTTGACCACCAGGTCGAGGAAGTAAGCGGTTTCCTCGATGGTATCGGTGCCGTGCGTCACCACGATGCCGTCCACGTCCTTTTGCGCCAGCAGCTGGTTGATGCGCTTGGCGAGCTTCAGCCACACCTCGTTGTTCATGCTTTCGCTGGCGATCTGCGCGACTTGCTCGCCGCGCACGTCGGCCACTTTTTGCAGTTCCGGCACCGAGGCGATCATCTGATCGACACCGAGTTTGGCGGCGGTATAGCCGACGGTGGTGGTGGTGGTGGCGCCGGTGCCGGCGATGGTGCCGCCGGTGGCTAGGATGACGACGTGCGGCAGATCGGCGGCTTGCGCCGGGGCAAAGCACAGACCGACGGTGAGCGCGGCGGCGGTAACGACGGACTTGAGACGGTTATTCATTGCTAAATGACTCCGCTTTCATAGATATGGATTGGTGATTGTTCCCTGTGTGCCGAGAAATGCTGGCATAACCGGCACGGCGACCGAGGCGTTTTAAACGCAACGGATCTATGACATAATAATTAAATGTTATAAATTTGCAATAAAAACAGTTTTAATATGCCGTTTGAATTGAGGGGGTGTGGCGCGGAGGAGACGAGGTCGTCTAAGTGACTGAAAGGCAAATAAAAAAGCGCGGACCGGATGGCCCGCGCTCTTGGATTACAGCTCGAAGGTCAATCCCAAGAGCGGCGCGTGCTGCTGAGCGCCGTACACGTCGGAGTCGCCCGGCGCGCCGGAAATGATGCGACGGTGCATCACCACCTTGACCGCGTGGGCCGGGGCAAACCAGACAATGTTCTGGATGTCCGCCGGGGCGATGCCGTAGGCTTCGGCGACGCGTTCCTTGGTGATCTGCTTGGTTTCACGCAGCGTTTCGAAGATCTGACGGTCTTTGAACATAATGTCGAGCACCAGCTCAAACGGCCCGGAGTTCTTCGAGCGCACGACGCGCGCGATGTCGAGAATGCCGTGTTTCATGCCGTGGCTCCTTGCGGGGTGACCTGCTGCATATGGAAGGGGAACAGGTCCTCTTGCGGCAGATCCATCAAGTGATAAACCGAGAATTCATACACCACGCCGGCGCGAATATCCGACGGCGAGAACGGCAGCGCCAGGTTGCCGGCGGTGGCCACGCGGCCCGGGTAGCCGTAGTGCAGCAACGTCGAGCGCGTCAGCGAGCAGACCGTGTCGGCCGCTTCCTGGGTGGGGGCCACGACTTCGACCACGATGCCCAGTTCGTGCGTCTGGGTTTGCTTGACCGGCTCCAAATCGCCCATCACGCCGTTCTTGCCATAGATATGGAAGAACACGCGCGCATCGGCGTTGGCGCCAAGGTTTTTCTCGACGCGTTCGCGCACCGCCTTCAGGATCGACTCGATCGATTGGATCATGATCGGGTCGCGCACCCCGGCGATCGCCACGGTGCGATAGCCGACCGGGCGCGAGCCTTCCAGCTTGACCTTGTACGGCGTATGTTCGTGGCGCGAGCCGGTGACGCGCACCTGACCGTTGCCGATGTCCTCGAACTTGCATTCGCGCAGGTTCAGCACGCCGCCCGGGCCGGGCAGCATGTAGGGGTCGGACTTCTCGTACAGCGTGTGCGCCGCGGCCGACTCGGGGGTGAACTTGCGCTCGTCCGAGAAGGTTTTCAGCACAAAGCCGGTTTCGTCCAGGATGCCCATGGCGCAGTCGGAGCCCGAGCCCGGGGTGGCGGCGATGGCCGCGCACTCCAGGATCTTGCCGCAATGCAGCGCCAGGCCTTCGTCGTAACCGAGCATGATCGGCAGGGCGGCGAAGCAGGACGGGTCGTAGGCACGGCCGCCCAGCACGACTTCAGCGCCAGCCTTGAGCGCGGCGATGAACGGCTCCACGCCCATCTGCGCCACCAGATTGGTGGTGGCATCGATGGCTTCGTGCGTGAGTTCGGGCACGAACGGCAGCGATTCGATCTTGCCGGCGTCGAGCGCGGCATGCACCACGTCTTTCGACACGTCGGTCGGAATCACCGCCATCTTGAACGACAGCTTTTCCTCGGCGGCGATTTCCAGAATGATCTGGCGGCACCATTCCAAGTGCGGCTCGGCGCCGGAACCGCCGGCAGTGCCGATCACCACCGGAATGCCGTTCTTCACGCCCTCGGTGATCATGAAGCGCAGGTCGCGCTTGACCCCGGTGCGGTCGGTAAAGGCCTTGCCCGCGCCCAGGTAGTACGGGCCGGGGTCGCTGGAACCGCCATCAACGGCGATCAGATCGGGTTTTTCTGCGATGGCGCGCCGGAAACTTTCTTCCGGGAAGCCATAACCCAGAATCGCGGTAGGCGACAGGATCTTGAATGCGGGTTTCACTTTGCGCTCCCTTTCGCCTTCAGTTGGGCGATCGTGCGATGCATTTCGTTGTAGACGATGTTCAGCCCTTCGTCGAAACCCATGCCCGGCTTGATCAGCATGCGCATCGGACGGGCGGCCACGGCCAGGTGGACGCAAGTGCGGGCGCTGACGTCGGTTTCGTTGCAGGTGCCGCCTTGGTAGGCTTCCATGCCGCGCTGATTGCAGTACAGCACCGAGTCGACGATGTTGTGGATGCCGCCCAGGTCCGGCGTCTTGATCTGTACCATGTGGCAGCACTTGGCATCGGTGAAGTCGACGATGTCTTCGTAGGTGTTGCACCATTCGTCGGCGACGATCTTGACCGGCGAGCCCATGCGGGTCAGTTCGGCGGTGATCTTGCCCAGGCAAGCGATTTGAGCTTGTTTCTCGCCCATGTCCACCGGACCTTCGATGTACAGTTCCAAACCGTCGGCGAAGTCTTCCAGACCCGCGATGTACTGTGCCACGCGCACCGGGTCGTTATCGAAGATCAGGCCGATGGTGCCGTACACGTCGATGTGCAGCGCCGGGCGGTAGCTGGCGTCGGGCGCCAGTTGCTTGACGCGGTCGGCGAGCCACTTGACGTAGGCTTGCAGCTTTTCGCCCTTGAAGCCCAGCTTTTCTTCCACGTTGTTGATCAGGCCGTGCGGCAGCACGTCGACGCCCTTGATGATCATCTTGTCGACCGCCATGTAGCGGTCGTCGCCGCTCTGACCGAACAAAGGAATCGGCTCGGCGACCACCGGCAGCTTGTACTCGTCGCAGATCACCTCGGCCTTGATGCGGTTGGTGGCGAGCGCGGTGGCGTCCAACAGCGCCTGGGTCAGGCCGTAGCGGATCGCGGTGTGCAGGCGCTTGCCTTCCACTTGCAGGTTGTCGAAGTAGCGTGCGTTGCCGAGGAAGGTCGACACGTCGCGGCCTTCCAGCAGCGGCTTGATATGCTGCTCCAGGAACGGCACGAACTGTTCGCCCAGGAACAGCGGATCGCGGCCGCCGGCGCCGGAGTATTGCACGGCGGCGCAATCGCCCACCGCCATGGCGCCGTTTTCCAGCTGCAGCAGCACCGAGACGCACTCGCCGGCCTGACGCACGGCGCGGAAGCCCGGAGTCACCGGCGCGCCGGTATAGTTAAAGCCATCGTGGCCGGCGCCGTTCTTGATCGCCTGTTGGTCATCGAAATAGAAAGAGGAATAGCCTGCTACGAACAGGGCACGAACGATTTTCATTTTGCCGGTCTCCCGATCAGGGTGCTCTTGGAAATTGCGTAAATATCGTCGACGACCATCTGGAACGACGGTTCGCGGCCTTCGGCGCGCGCGCGTTCGGCGATGAGATCGCGATGCAGAGTCAGTACGTCTTCCGGCAGCGGCACTTGGCCGGCCTCGAAGACGCGCACCGCGCCGTGGTTGTCGCGTACCGGCAGCAGTTTGCCGGCGTTGCAGGCGGCGGGAGCGAACGGGACGTCCAAAACGCCCGCTTCAAAGGCGCGAACCGTGCCGACGGCGATGTCGCCTTCGCCCAGTTCGAACACCTTGCTCATCACCGCGCGCACTTCGCGCTTGATCAGCTCGACTTCGAATGCCAGCGCGTCGCTGGCCGGGAAGACTTGGTCCTGCACCATGTTGAGGATCTGACGGGTGGCGTTCAGACCCTGGCGGTTGGCTTCCATGGTCGGAATGCCGCGCGCTTCGTGCGGGGTCTTGACGATGACCTTGGTCGCGCCAGACATGCCGGCGATGGCGCCGCCCCAGGAGATGACCGAGAAGGCCATGGCTTCGTTTTCCGGGAAGCCGCCCATCCATTGGTGGAACACCGTGGTCAGTTCGAAATCGTCGAAGCCGGCGGCGCGGAAGTATTCGTCAGCCAGTGCGCGCAGCGAACGGATGGCGGCGATGTCTTGTACGATGTTGCCCACCTGGCCGTAGCCGACGGTGATCGAGCGGACACCTTGCTCCAGCGCCAGCAAGCCTTCGATGATGGCGACCGCGTGAGACATGAACGGCGGAACCAGTGTGCCGGACAACGGGCCGAACGGTTCGCGGTTGATGCGGATGCCGTGTTCTTCATACAGGCCGACCAGGCGGTCGCAGTATTGCCAGTCGCGAATCGATCTTTCCAGCGAGACCTTCTTGGCATACGGAATATTGTAGGAGATGCCGCCGCCTTCGTAGGCGCTGAAGCCGCCGGCGAGCGTGATTTCCGCCAACAGGCGCGCATCCGGCGTGCCGTGGCGCACTTGCACCGGCTTGTCGACCGCTTCCACCACGCGGCGGCATTCGGCCAGACCGTGGTTGACCGCCGGGAAGCCATTGAGCAGCGACGTGCCGGCCTCGCGCGACTTGGCGATGCCCTTGGCGGCTTCGTCGTAGCGGTTCAGGCGGGTGTAGGCGTCGATGGTGGAGGGCAGCAGGTCGCAGGCGGTCTGCAGACCTTGCAGCAGTGCGATGTGTTCGTCGACCAGCGCGACGCCGGCGCGCGGTTGCGACAGCGTCTTGCCTTCTTGATCGGCCTTCTTCAGCACCGCGGCAAAACGCTTGTGTTCGGGCAGGGATTCCTGATACTTGACGCCGTCGGCGAACTTCACGTCCTTGCCGGTCGGCCAGGTCGTCAGGACCTGTTCACGTTCCGCCAGAAAATCCGGCAGCTCGATTTTTTTGTTTTGCAGTTCCATCGTATTTCCAATCATGATTGCGCCAGCAGCGCAACACCGGTCAAGGCGGCCGCTTCTGGGTAGTTTCTTGCCACGTTGGCTAAGAGCGGAAAGAGATATTGCGCATCGCGGTAGTACTCGACCGTGGCGGGCAGGAGCACGGTTTTGCCCTTGCCGTCGACCTTGCGTTCACTGATCCAGGCGCTGACGTCGAAGTCCGGACTATTGGCGAGCCAGCCGCCGGAGCCGATCACCTTTTTCACCCCGGTCAAATCGCGTCCGGTCAGCACGTCCACCGTGCCGTCGAGCGTGTAGACCTGGGTCGAGCGGCCGGCATGGCGTTCACAGGCGTAGGCGGCGCAGGCGCCGGCCAACAGCGTGTCGAAATGCTTGCCCTGGCCGTCTTGCGGCAGATAATCCGGTTCGGCCGTCACCTTGGCCACATAGTCGTGGAAGGCGGCGATTTGCGCCGGATCGTGTGCAAGATGCTCGGCAATCAGCGTGTCGCCGGTTTCGCTCACCGCTTCGGCCGACACGCGCATGCCCAGGTCGCCCTCGACGGTGCGCTTGATCAGCGGCTCGGGCAGCCCGCGTTGCACTGCGCCCGGGGGCGGGCATTGGTCGTGCGACGAGTAGACGTCGGTGGTGGCGCCGCCCATGTCGAGCAGGATGAAGTCGTCCCAACCCGGCACATGTTCCTGAATGTGGCGGGTGAACTCGTACACCGCATAGGGCGTGGGCACCGGTTCGGAGCCGGTGGCGGCGATAATCTCGTCCAGACCCTTGCCCTTGACGATGCGCGACAGGAAGATCGTGCGCATCGCCTCGCGGGCCGGGTCCGGATTCTGCTGGTCAAGCGCCGGCAGCACGTTTTCCACCACGACCAGGTCTTTGTCGCCCAACAAGTCGGTGACTTCGTCCTGTACCGCGCGGTTGCCGGCGTACACGATCGAACAGTCGAGCGCGGACGAGGCCAGCAGCGCGGCATTGTGGCGGATGGTGTCGAAATGGCCGCCGTCGGTGCCGCCGGCGAACAACAGAATGTCCGGCGGGTTGGCTTCCAGCGCCCGGATGTCCGAACGGTTCATGCGGTAGGCGAACACTTGGGTGATCTTGGCGCCGGCCGAGTAGGCGGCAACGCGCGCCGACTCCAGCGTGATGCTGGGCACGAGCCCCAGCGCGGCGACCGCCAGCCCGCCTTTGGCCGACGACGAATAGTTCAGCGTGATCTCGCCCGAACGAACGCGATCGATGGCATGGGCGTCATCCAACAAGGCATTGAGCACTTGGTAGAAGCCGTCCGCCAGGTGTTGCACGGTGGTCGGGAAGACCGTCCGTTTGATCAGTTGCAGATCTCGATCCCCGACCTCGAACAACGCACCCTTTGTCCAGGTGGAGCCGATATCGATGGAGACGGTTTTCATGCTGCGGCCTCGACAGCCAGATGTTCGCGGTTGTAGACGGCGATATCTTGGTGCAGGCAGTCGACGACGTGCTGCAGGTCGACGTCCGGGCCGAACACGCGGTCAAAGCCCATGCCCTTGAAGATCACTTCCACATCCTTGAACTCGCGCTTGCCGATCACCAGATTGCCGCCGACGAACAGCGGGATGCCGTCCAGGCCGCGTTCGGTGCAGCGATCGCGCATGCCGATGCAGTCGATCTCGCCGTGGCCGTAGATCGACGACACCAGAATGGCGCGGGCGTTGGTTTCGATCGCGGCGTCGATGTATTCGTCTTGGCTGACCATCACGCCGAGGTTGATGACGTTGAAGCCGGCGCGGGCGAAGACGTTTTCCAGAATCTTGTTGCCGACCGCATGACAATCGGAGCCGATGACGCCGATTACGATGGTTTCTTGCATGACAAATCTCCCTAGTGATATGTCTGGCTGTTACCTAAAATTCGCAGCACTCGGGTTTGCTCTATCTATGCTTAAAAAACATCGGTTAGTGCGCCGCAAGCATGAACTCTATATGAGCAAACTCGAATACTTCTGTTACGCTCATTTTTGTTAGTTCCCATCCATGAAGCAAACGATATAAAATCACTACATAGTGCATTTTTGGAATGATCTGTGCGGATTGGGTATGTTTGAAGGCACAAGTCATTCGCTGCAGAAAGTGGGCGAGGAGGGCATAAGCCATGCGCCGCAAGATTCCCGGCACCGACGTGCTGATCGCTTTTGAAACTGCCGCGCGCCACTTGAGCTTTACCCGGGCGGCGGCCGAGTTGTCGTTGACGCAGAGTGCCGTCTGCCGGCAGATCGCCGGGTTGGAACAATACTTGGGCGTGGCATTGTTCAACCGCATCAAGAAACGCATCAGCCTGACCGACGCCGGCCAGCAATACGCCAAGCAAGTGCGCGAACATTTGGCGCGCCTGGAACGCGACACCTTGTCCGTCATGGCCTTTCAGGGTTCGGGCGGTGTGCTGGAGTTGGCGGTGATTCCCACTTTTGCAACACGTTGGCTGATTCCGCGCCTGGGCGAGTTCAATACGCTCTATCCGGACGTCACGCTCAACCTGACCACGCGCGCCGAGCCGTTCATGTTTACCGACACGCCGTTTGATGCGGCCATCCACTTTGGCGATCCGGTATGGCCGGGTGCGGTGGCGGAATATCTATTTGGCGAGGAAATCGTGCCGGTGTGCAGCCCGAAGCTGCTGGAGAAAGAGACGCTGCCGCTCGACCCGCACGACCTGAAGCGTTTTACGCTGCTGCACCAGTCGGCACGTCCGGATGCCTGGCACCAGTGGTTCGATATGCTGCATATCGCCGATATCAATGCCATGCGCGGCCCGCGTTATGAGCTGTTTTCCATGCTGGTGGAAGCGGCGCGTGCCAGTTTGGGGGTCGCGCTGGTGCCGCGCTTTTTCGTGCTGGACGAATTGTCATCGGGCGAACTGGTGGTGCCGTGCGCGCATACGATGAAGAGCGATCGCGGCTATTACTTGGTCTATCCGGAGCGCAAGAGCACCTCGGCGGCGCTGCAGACGTTTATGCAGTGGCTGGTGGATAGGGCGCAGCGTTATCGCGCCGATACGCCGTGTGTCGCGGTTGCGCCCACGACCGGCGCGGCGCCGGAGGGCGTGCCGGCCTGTTGACGTGCCAGTGACCGGTACGGTAGAGAGGGGCTGGCGCAATGCGCGTGCATTGCGCCAAAGGTGTTAGTTGCCGGCGTCCACCGCCGATGCGCCGTTCGCCGAGGAGGCGTCTTGCGCTTGCGACACGGACGGGGTGTGGCGCGGCGCCGGGATATCTTTGTCATAGGCCATGGCGGTGGCGGAGACAGCCAGCAGTGCTGCCGACAGCAGGGTATTCTTGATGATGTTCATGATGAATTTCCATTCTTGATTTGAATTGATCATATTTGGCGCGTTTGTCTTTATCGCCAAAATGAAGGTTATTCCGGCTCTTTCGCAGCAGATATGAGATAAATCCTAAACGTTCCCAACGAAAACACCCTCAGCGTAGATGAACTGCACCCCAAGAGTTGGACACCGTTCCAACCTTTGGGGTGTTTTTCACGGCAAAACATGATGAAGATTTCAAACGAGCCGTCGTTCAGGGGTATCTAGCTGGGGCAATGGGGTACAGGGTGCAGGGGGCTAAGTACAAGGTTGGCAGGACCAGTATCCGGCAGTGGGTGGCAAGCTATCGCCAGCATGGCCAAGAAGTACCGATCCTACCGGGGTGGTTGCCACGTTGACGTGCCGAACGTGCTGAATAGGCAGTTTCAGGCAGACCGACCGAACCAATGGTGGGTGACCGATGTGACCGAGTTCAATGTGCGAGGGGAAAAGCTTTACCTTTCGCCGGTGCTGGATCTCTACAACGGGGAGATCGTCGCCTACGAGATGCAAGCGCGACCGCACTTTCCCTTGGTTGGCAAAATGCTCCAAAAGGCGTTTGCTAAACTGACAAACCGTGATGCGCCATTACTGCACTCTGATCAGGGATGGCAATACCAGATGCCTGCCGGCGCCAACTCGCGTCTCATGGCCTAACCCAGAGTATGTCGCGCAAGGGAAACTGCCTGGACAATGCCGCGATGGAGAGCTTCTTTGGCACGCTGAAATCGGAGTTCTTCTACCTGAATCGCTTCGAGAGTATCGACGCATTACAGGCGGGCATTCGGAAATACATCCACTATTACAACCATGAGCGTATCAAGCTCAAACTAAAAGGCCTGAGTCCTGTGAGGTACAGAACTCAGGCCTTGCGAGCCTAGCTGCAAACTGTCCAACTTATTGGGGGCAGTTCACATCACGCGGGCCGTTTTCTTTTCGAAGGGCTTAATGGCGGGTGTAGTTGCTATGTACCGGAACCGCTTGCGTGTTGCTCTCGGTGGTGTCGGTTGCAGCTGGCGTATTGTTCTGCGTCGCTTGTGCCTGGGCCAATGCGGCCTGAGTCTGGCGGGGAATGTAGTGGCTCTCTGCCAGCGCGGCGGTCGAAACGGTCAACAGGGCGATCATCATGGTCAAGGTTTTCATTGTTTACTCCTTCGTTGTTCGATTGGCGTCACGGGGGTGACGTTTGATACGTACTGTACTTGTACTAGTAAGAACAATAAATATGCCATTGATCGATAAATTGTTTACCAAAAGTAAATGAACTTGATGGCGAGATATTTGTCATTTTGAACTGGGTTGTATATAACCTATTGATTATTTTGCGATTGTTGTGTGTGTGAAAATAAGAACGTTCCTCTGTGTCGGCGTGCGGGCGGTGGCTAAGCTGGAGATGGGTCGAGTGCAACCTCGGAGGACGATTCATGCATACCGATACGCAGCAGGCGCGATTGACCCCGTTGCTGACGGGATGGATGGCTGCGGCCTGTGGGCTGGCCGTGGCCAGCATCTATTACGCTCAGCCGCTGTTGCCGGCGATGGCGGTTGAATTTCACCTCGATACGGCCGGTGCCGGGGGGATCGTGACGGTGGCTCAGATCGGCTACGCGTTGGGCTTATTCTTGATCGTGCCGTTGGGCGACCTGTTGGAGCGGCGTCGACTGATTGCAGCGCTGTCGGCGCTGACCGCGCTTGGCCTGTTGATCTGCGCATTGTCGACGTCAACGACGGTTTTCCTGCTCGGCACGTTGATGAGTGGCCTCTGCTCGGCGGTGGCACAGATATTGGTGCCATTTGCCGCGACGCTGGCCGATCCGGCACGGCGCGGCAAAGCGGTCGGCACGGTGATGAGTGGCCTTCTGCTGGGCATTTTGTTGGCACGCACCGCTGCCGGTTTACTGGCGAGCCTGTCGGGCTGGCGCACCATCTACTGGGTGGGTTTTGCCGTGTTGATGCTGATGACCGTGGTGTTGGCGCGCCAGTTGCCGCGCTACCGTTTGAGCGCCGGATTGACTTACCCCGGCTTGTTGCTTTCCGTGCTGAACTTGCTTGCCGGCGAGCGCCGCTTGCAGTTGCGCGCATCGCTCGGCATGGCGGCTTTTGGCGCTTTCAGCGTGTTTTGGACGTCGCTGGCCTTCTTGCTGTCCGCACCGCCTTACACGATGTCGAGCGCGTCGATCGGCCTGTTCGGTCTGGTGGGCGCGGTTGGCGCCGCCTCCTCCTCATTGACCGGCCGCTTGGCGGATAAGGGCCATGGGAGCCGTGCCACCACATTGGCGCTCGCGGGTCTGGTGTTGTCGTGGCTGCCGCTAGCGTTTGCCGGCCATTCGCTGTGGGCGTTGTTGCTTGGCGTGTTGCTTCTCGATTGGGTGGTGCAGGCGGTGCACGTGAGCAATCAGAACGCGATCTATCGCTTGGCCGCCACCGCGCATAACCGGCTCAACGCCGCCTACATGACCTGCAACTTCATCGGCATGGCAGGCGGCTCGCTGCTGTCCGCCTGGGCCTTCGGCGCCGCAGGCTGGGGCGGCGTGGTGGCGGCCGGCGCCGCCGTCAGCGTGGCTGGGTTTGCCATTTGGGCGGCTGCGCGCCGTTTCGATGTGGCGCCTCGACTGGCGGAAGATTGATCCATTGCAGTACCTTGCCCGGCGCCGGCGGTAGAATGGCGGCGACACGATCCGTTGTCGCCGCTATTTTTGGAAAGTCCCAGCATGAAACAACCCGTCGCCACGCCGGCCGTTCCGGCGTTCCGTCCTTATTTCATCCGCCAGAGTCTGCTGCTGTCGCTGTTGTTCATCATCCTCAATAGCATGATGGTGATGCGCGGCGCAGAGGGCGTTCAAACCATGGATTGGGTGCGTTTGGTGATTTCGTCGGTGGTCGGCGGTTGTTTCGGCGCCACGGCGATGTGGTTCCTTCGCCGTAAGAAACGCTGATCACGCCCCGTCCTGCATCAGCACGCGGCGCACCTCGGCGCGCAGCACCGGCAGCAGGTCGTCGGTAAACCACGGATGACGCTTGAGCCAAAGCTGGTTGCGTGGACTCGGGTGGGGTAGGGGAAACAGTGCCGGCGCCATGGTCCGCCAGTCGGCAATCGTGGCGGACAACGTTTCACCGGCGCGTTGCGGCAGGTGGTAGTCGCGCGCGTACTGACCGATGACCAGCGTCAGACGAAGATCGGGCAGCATCGGCAGCAGGCGCGGGTGCCAGGTTTGGCGGCACGCCGGCCGGGGTGGGAGATCGCCGCTGCGGCCGGTTCCCGGAAAGCAAAAACCCATCGGCACGATAGCGAATCGCGACGGGTCGTAGAATATTTCCGGCGTCACGCCAAGCCACTCGCGCAAGCGCTTGCCGCTGGCATCGTTCCAGGGAATGCCGCTGTCGTGAACCTTGCGCCCCGGCGCTTGGCCGGCAATGAGAATGCGCGCGCGCCGGTCGGCGACGACCACCGGGCGCGGCGTGTGCGGCAGCTGGTTGGCGCATAGGCGGCAGCCGGCAATCTCAGTGAGCAAAGACGGCAGCAGATCGGAATGACTCACTTCGTCTCCTGATTCAACGGCCGGCGTTCGGCGTATTGCGGCAGGCCGTCGGCAATGAGGTCCCACTCGGCTTTCGAATCGACAAAAGCGTGGTAGGCGTTGGCACAGGTAAACGGTGTTTCCACCGTGCCCAGGCGCAGGCGGATCACGCCGGGTAATCGGTCGTTGGCGCTGTAGATCGGGCTGCCACACTCGGAACAGAAGACCCGCGCTTTCTCTGGCACCGCGCGATAGGCCTTGAGTAGCGCCTGCCCCCGCAGGATACGAAAGCGGCCGGCTTCGATGGGGCTCACCGCCACGTAGGCCGAGCCCTGCGCCTTGCGGCACATCGAACAATGGCACAGCGAGATCTCCTCGATCTCGCCGTCATACTGGTAGCGCACCCCGCCACAAAGACAACCTCCGACGATCATGCACTCTCCCCTTTCATTGAACGCCGACCCGCGGCGGCTGCAACAGCGCTTGAATGCGCTCGGCGTCCTCCGCGGTGGCCGGGTTGAAAATCACCAGGCACAGATCGGGCCGGCCGTTGACGGCGAAGGCCGAGTATTCCAGGCCAATGAGCCCGGCCTGCGGGTGCACGATCTGTTTGGCGCGTTCGTCGTAAACGCTGCGCACGTCATGTTCGCGCCACATGGCATCGAATTCCGGGCTCGAACGGCTCAGTTCGTCGACCAATTCACGCACTTGGCCGCCGGCGCCGGCGCGCACCACGTCGCCGCGGAATGCCGCCACGACAAAGCGCGCCATGCTTTCCCAATCCCGTGGCTTGGTGCGGACGTGCGGGTGGCAGAACAGCAGGCGCAAGATATTGCGCTGCTTGGGTTCCAGTTGGCCGTAATCGGTCAGCACCAGGGCGGCGGTACGGTTCCAGGCCACCACGTCCCAGGTGTAAGTCATGATATAGGCCGGGCAGGCGCCCAGCGCGTCGAGCATGCGTTGCAGCCTCGGCGAGACGCCTTCGGCAGTCTGGTAGCGCACCTCGGGAGGACGGCCCAAGGCCAGCAGAAACAGATGCTCGCGCTCCGCCTCGGATAGCATCAGCGCGCGGGCGATGCGCTCCAATACCTCGGCGGACGGCGCGCCGCCGCGGCCCTGTTCCAGCCAGGTGTACCAAGTGGCGCTGACGTTGGCGCGTTGCGCCACTTCCTCGCGCCTAAGCCCTGGCGTGCGCCGGCGCGACGGCGGGTAGCCGAATGCCGCAGGATCGAGTTTTTCGCGCCGGTCGCGCAGGTAGGCGCCTAGCGGGTTGTCGTCGCAATGTTCCATCGTCTGCCTGTTAATCATTATACCCGTATAACGTCACGGCTTTACCTGGATAGATTAGGCGCCACAATGACAGGTGTCTATACCCAAGGAGAACGTTATGCGTATCTTTGTAACCGGCGCCTCCGGCTTTATCGGCACCGCCCTCGTGAAGGAATTGTTTGCCCATGGCCATCAGGTGTTGGGGCTCGCGCGCTCCGATGCGGCCGCGGCGACGGTGGCCGCCATGGGGGCCGCCGTGCTGCGCGGCTCGCTGGAAGACCTCGACAGCCTGCGCCGTGGCGCCGCCGATAGCGACGGTGTGGTGCACACCGCCTTCATCCACAATTTTGCCGATCTGGCGGCTTCCGGCGCCGCCGACCGTCACGCCATCACGGCGATCGGTGACGTGCTGGCCGGTTCGGGCCGGCCCTTGGTCATCACTTCCGGCACCGCCTTGCTCTCGCCAGGGCGCGTCAGCACTGAAGCCGACATGGCCACGCCGACCGGTGTCGCCGCCTTTCGCGCCCCGTCGGAAACCCTCGCCCTGGGCTTGGCCGAGCGTGGCGTGCGCGCCTCGGTGGTACGGCTGCCGCCCTCGGTGCATGGCGATGGCGATGTTCACGGATTCGTGCCGCGGCTGATCGCGCTGGCGCGCGACAAGGGTGCCGCGGCCTATGTCGGAGACGGGCAGAATCGTTGGGCGGCGGTACATCGCCTCGATGCCGCACGCTTGTTCCGTTTGGCGGTGGAGAAGGGTGTCGGTGGGCATTGTTACCATGGTGTGGGGGACGCGGGCGTGCCGGCGCGCGACATCGCCACGGTCATCGCCCAGAAGCTAGGCCTGCCGCTGGAGAGCAAAACCGGCGAACAGATCGACGACCATTTCGGCTGGATCGGCCACTTCTTCGCCCTCGATTGCCCCTCGTCGAGCGCGCGCACGCAGGCCGAGCTCGGTTGGCGGCCGGAAGAGGCTGGGCTACTGGACGATATGGCGCAGGGACACTACTTCATCGCGTGACGGGCTTCGTTTTTTGAGCGGGTGCTGAAGACTGGCAGCTCATGGATCCCGGGGACACAGGTTTGGCCGCCTGTCTATCTGAAGCCGCGGTGCTGTGACATTGCGGGGGCATTACAGGGCGATCCAATAACGGCGCTTAAGCCGTGGGCCGAAATCCGTATCGACCTCGATCTTGTTTTCCAGTACGCCGCCACAACGTTCGATGACCTTGTAGGAGCCGATATTGTCGTCGTCGCAGGTCAGCAGCACGCGGCCCAGGCCGAGTGCTCTGGCCCGCGGCAGGGTCTGCGTCAGCATGCTGCGCGCCACCCCTCGCTTGCGGTACTCGGGCAAGACGCTATAGCCGATATGCCCGCCAACCCGGTCGAACCGCGCATTGAGCCGGTGCCGGAGCGTGATGCGCCCAACGATGATCGAGCCGATAAATCCGAACAGCACGGTAAACGGTACCAAGCTCGGCGACAAGGCCTGCCCTTTCTCTTGCGCACCCAATAGATCGAGGTATGCCCCGAAAGCGAGCGTGGGCTCGTAGCCCGGCGCGAAGGGGGCGCTGCGCGCGCCTGTCCAACGTTCAACGGCCATGAGGAACGACTGCTCGTCTTCAGGCCTTAACCTGCGAATGCTGCACCCCGCTATGTCTTCCGTCATGTCGACCCTTTCGCAAGTGATTGAGTGACACATCCGTTTGATGTTATTGATCTATAAACGCCTATTATGCATCCATCGGTCATCCATGGGGAGGGTGAGCAACTGTGATTGGCGGCAGCGAAAGGTGTGTTTGGTATGCTGTTTCATAGCATTTGCTTATGAAGTGCTGTTCTATTTTTATGTTTTGATATAATATAAGTAAAGTGTTATTTGCTTATTGACTTGGGAAGTCATGATCACCTTGGGGGAAGGCGCGATACGGAATTAATTTATATATAAAAATTATTCGTTCAGGTACGTTATTAATAATAAATTTTCAAGTTGCCGGTAATAGAGAAATAAAATGAATTGTCGCTGTCCTGTTTGTGGTTGTTATTCTGGAAATTATCATTTATCTATTAAGAATTTTAATATTTATATATGTAACAACTGTGGCTTGGAATATACAAACCCAATGCCAAGCGATCAAGAGCTCGCTACGTTTTATCAGAAATATTCTGATTTCAAAGCGCCGGAGGATGTTACATATTTAAATGCTAAAAAAAATGTGGAGATTCTAAGAAAATTCGATTTCTCTGAAGATGAATATACGTTGGATTTCGGCACGGGGGGCGGCGAATTCGTCGAAGTCGCCGGAGAGAAGTGCTATGGGGTGGACTTCAAGGAAAACAGGTCCAGCCGGATCTTCAAAAGCATGGATGCTTTGCCTATCAAGAAATTTGGTTTCATCACTTTGTGGGGCGTGCTTGAACACCTAAAGAATCCGGCCTCATTGATAGAAGAGTTATCTAAAAAACTCAACAGTAAAGGCAAGATGGTCATTACCACCGTCGACGCCGAAAGCGTCATTCCCTATTATTATAAGCCTATTGAACATCTTACTTATTGGACAAGGAATGCGCTCAATCAGCTGTTTAATCAGTGCGGGTTGGATGTTATCTGTCATGAGCCTTACTTTATGTATCAGCGATCGGAAATTTATCTCGATCGGCTTTTGAGCCGCACGCCCGCCGCCTATCAGGCCGCATTCTCTCATGTCACTGACAATCTTCCTGAGTACGTTAAAGTACCTACCAACGAGACTTTCGTGGTGGCACAACTAAGGCATTGATTTGGTTTTTTGACGAGGGCGATGCCCCGCGGTGATGAGAGAGGCCGAGTCCCGAATGATGGGACTCGGCTTTTTTGATGGTGTGCTTGGTGTTCAGCGCGACGGCGTGTCGGCGCGCAGCCACGCCTGCGCCGCCTGCCCAGCCCACTGCCCGGTCGCAAAACACGCCGTTAGCAGGTAGCCGCCGGTCGGCGCCTCCCAGTCGATCATTTCGCCGGCGACAAACACACCTGGCAGCGCGGTCAGCATGAGGTTGGCGTCGAGATCGGAGAAATCCACGCCGCCCGCGCTGCTGATCGCTTCATCGATGGGGCGTGTCGCGCGCACCGTGATCGGCAAGGCCTTGATCGCGGCCGCCAGCTTGCCCGCGTCTGCCATGCCCGCCTTGCCCAATTGCTCGTACAACAAGGCTGTCTTGATACCGCCGAGCCCTAAACGGCTTTGCAGATGACTGGAGATCGAGCGCGATCCACGCGGATGAAGGACTTCGGCTTGCACGCGTTCTACATCGTAGCCGGGCGCCAGATCCAAGAAGAAGGTGGCGCTGCCTGTCGCCTTCAGCGTTTCGCGCAGTGGCCGCGAAAAAGCATAAATCAGGCTGCCTTCCACGCCATACGCGCTGATCACCATTTCGCCCTGGCGGCGCACGGTCTGACCATGCCGGTCGGTGAACGACAATGCCACCGATTTGAGTGGGGTGCCGGCGAATTTGTCGCGCAGATGCGCGCTCCAAGGCAGCTCGAAACCGCAATTGGCGCTTTCCAGCGTAGCGACCGCCACGCCGCGCGCTTGTAGCCAGGGCACCCAGGCGCCATCCGATCCCAGTTTCGGCCAACTGGCGCCGCCCAGCGCCAATACGGTTGCGTGCGGCTTGAGCGTCAATTCGCCGTCTGGTCCGACCAAGCGCAAAGCGCCATGCTCATCCCAGCCCAGCCAGCGATGGCGGACATGGAGACGCACGCCGCGGCTGCGCAGACGATGCAGCCAGGCCCGTAACAACGGGGCGGCTTTCATTTCGCGTGGAAACACGCGCCCCGAACTGCCGACGAAGGTTTGGATGCCCAGAGCGTGTACCCACGCGCGCAGCGCCTGCGGCCCGAAACGGTCGAGCATCGGCTGCAAAGCGGGTTGACGGTCGCCATAGCGCGCGCAGAAGGCATCGAAGCCTTCGCTGTGGGTAATGTTCAAGCCGCCGATGCCGGCTAGCAGCAATTTGCGGCCGAGCGAAGGCATCGCGTCGTAAACGTCGACCTGCACGCCGGCAAGGCTGAGCGCATCAGCCGCCATGAGTCCGGCGGGGCCGCCGCCGATGATGACGACGGACGAGGGGGAATGATCAGACACGGGACGCGCCGAAAACGTAGTTGGGGGTGCGATTATACGCGTTCTCTGCCGATCGGGCCCATTTGGCAATGGTTGCGCGTTGCCATGCCGGGAGGCGGAGAAACAAAAAAGCCCTGATTTCTCAGGGCTTGGGGACTTAGGGGGAGTAAGGTCATCCCGCGTGCAGTTCGTGATCGATCGCACCGCGTACCCAATCGTTCAAACTCATGCCGGACGCTGCCGCCGCTTGGGCCGATTCCGCGTGCAATTCTGGCGGGATACGTACATTGAACTTGCCCGAGTAGGCCTTGTACGGCTCGATGCCCTGTGCCTTGCAGATATCCAGGAATACTTGCAGCGAAGCGCGGCCTTCCGCTTCCAGCCCTGCCACATCGGTGGCGTAGAAGTCGGCGCCGCCGTTCAGGCCGACGAATTCACCACGGAACAGCTGAATATCCGGATCGTAGGCAATGACGGCCTTATGGCCGTCGATGGTCATGATGTTGTTCATGGTCTCACTCCGTTTGCATCTAGCCATTTGCGAACGCTTTCCACTGCCCCCTTGTCGG
Source organism: Paludibacterium sp. (assembly GCF_019232825.1). Classification (GTDB taxonomy): domain Bacteria; phylum Pseudomonadota; class Gammaproteobacteria; order Burkholderiales; family Chromobacteriaceae; genus Paludibacterium. The sequence continues at coordinate 42,249 of NZ_JAFAND010000092.1, forward strand.
TTTCCGGCGAGGGGTGGGGACGGTGGAACACCTTGACCTGACCAAATAAGACCACCGCGATGCGAGAACCCTCGCGCTCGATGATCTGGGCCCCTAGCTCTTGCATCAAGGCCTCGATCTCGCTCCAGCGAATGTTGCCGCTGACTGGCCGTTTGAAAAGCAGAGCGAGTGTGGCTTGGTGTTTGCGTTTCATTGTTTTATGGTACTAAATAATGGTACCACAAGCAAGCCATTGATGTGCGATGTTTTTGATTCAAAATCCAAAAACAAAAAAGCCCTGATTTCTCAGGGCTTTCATGTTGGTCACTGGCGGAGAGGGTGGGATTCGAACCCACGTAGGACTTGCATCCTCCACTGATTTCGAGTCAGGGCCGTTCGGCCTCTCCGGCACCTCTCCGCTGCTCAGTGAGAGACGCATTCTAAGGATTGGGACATTCATTGTCAATGTGTTTTTCGCTATGAAACACCTGGGAACCGGTGTTTTGCCCCATGGCGCGTGCCGGCAGCAAAAAATGCAAATGTAATGTATTGTCAAATAAGAATAAATTAAAGGATAGAAAAATGTTCGTGCCAGCGGGAAGCCAGGTATGGAGCCGCCAAAGCGGCGCGCTCGCCTGGTTGTATGTCGTGGGGCCTTGGGACGCGGAACGGGTGCGGGCGGCGCGCGAGTACTTCGAGGAGGCGCGTGCCGTGAAACCGTTACCGGAACCTTGGGGGCTGATCGTGGTGGCGTTGGCGTCCGCCGAATGCGTGCCGGAGGCGCTACTGGCGTTGCGCGCCGCCGCCTTGCGCGATATCCGCCGCGAAGGGCGGGCGGCAACGGCTTGGGTGATGTCGCCGGAGTTGGCGGGCCGAAGCGTGATGGGCGCCGTGCTGCACAGCGTCTATCAAGACATCGGTCCGATGGAGGTGTTCGATAACGAGGGCGCCGCCGAGACCTGGCTGCGCGCCCAGCTCTCGGGCCTCGCGCGCGGCTGAGTCTGTGTCCGTTGACATCCTCCCCCAGCTCTCGCTAACGCGCGCCGGTCTCGAGACCGGGAAGGAGGGGGATTCCTACGGCGCTATACGCTAGTCTGTATAGTCGCTTCGGTGGGTTCCTGGCCCGACGCCCTGACTTCAGGCGAAGTATCTGCACAGGCTAACCGGGAGTGTCCCGCCCTTAGTACATTGATCGCGCCAACTATGTCGGCGTTGTTTTCGTAGCCGCATTCCACGCACTCGAACTGGGCTTGTGTCTGCCGATTATCCGCTGAGACGTGACCACAACACGGGCAGGTGCGACTGGTATTGCGGGGCGGTACCGCAATGAGATGCCCGCCACGCCATGCCAGCTTGTAGTCCAGTTGACGGCGGAACTCGAACCAGCCCTGATCGAGAATGGCTTTGTTCAGGCCAGACTTGGCCCGGACGTTCTTTCCCGGCTTCTCGGTGCTGCCTGCCGCCGACCTGGACATGTTCCGCACCTTCAAATCCTCGATACAGACAATCGCGTGGTTTTGGCTGATTGTTGTCGTGGCTTTGTGCAGGTAGTCGCGGCGGGCATTGCCGATACGGGCATGAATACGCTGGACGCGGGCTTTTGCTTTCTTCCAGTTGTTGCTGAACTTGGTCTTGCGGCTCATGGCCTGCTGCGTCTTACGCAGCGCGCTTTCGTGCCGTTTAAAACTGTTGAGCGGCACAAGATAGCTGCCGTCGCTCAGGGTGGCGAAACGGGCAATGCCCATGTCGATGCCGACCGCGCCGCCGTTGGGGATCGGCTGCGCAACCTCACGCTCGGTCTGGATGCTGACGAACCACTTGCCGCACCACTGGCTGACGGTGATGTTCTTCGCTTCGCCCAGCACCTCGCGGCTGTTGCGATAGCGCAGCCAGCCCAACTTGGGCAGAAAGAGGCGGGAATTGACCTGATCGAGCTTGATCTGCTTCGGGTCGGGATAGCGAAAGCTGTCGGACTGGCCTTTCTTTTTGAAGCGCGGAAACTCAGCCCGCTTGGCGAAGAAGTTGGTGTAGGCCCGCGCCAAATCCTTGAGCGTCTGTTGCAGTGGATGCGTCGGCGCGTCCTTGAGCCACGGTGTTTCCGGGCCGTTGCGCCACTCGGTGAGCAGCTTGCACAACTCGGCGTAGCCGAGCCTCTTCTCACCTTGCTCGTAGCGTTCCTTCTGCAACGCGAGTGCCTTATTGAAGACGAACCTGCACGAACCCGCGAAGCGGCGCATGTCGCGCTGCTGGTCGCCGGTCGGCATCAGTTCGTATTTGAAGGCTTGGCGGCGTTGCATGCGGATAATATAGGCCTATGAGCGACGACAACGATATTCGGCACGGAAGACACTGTTTCTTTATGATGCATGTCCAGTTGGTCTTCGTGACAAAATACCGCCGAGAGGTGTTCACCAAGAACATCTTGGACGACCTTCGCAGCATCTTCACCAGCGTCTGTGCCGACTTCGAGGCGGAACGGGTGGAATTCAACAGGGAAGACGATCACGTTCACCTGCGGGTGAACTATCCGCCGAAAGTGGCCGTGTCGGCGCTGGTAAACAGCCTGAAAGGCGTCTCCAGCCGCATGATCCGCAAGAAGAACTACCCGAGCCTCCGCAAGAAGCTGTGGGGTAGTGCACTGTGGTCGCCGTCCTACTCCGCCGGGCGCTGTGGCGGAGCGCCCATTGAGATCATCCGACACATCGAGCAACAGCAGACGCCACACTGACCGCCGCAAAGGACGCCTGCGGCGTCCGCGCTATCCTTCCCCCGGCCTGAAGGCCAAGGCTTGCCGCGCACCGGGTCAAAAAAAACGCCATGCCCCGAGGCATGGCGTATTCATGTCGGCTTGCCGAGCGATCAGCTCTTGAGCTCGTTCTCCCACTTGGCCACCACGGCGGTGGCGATCGAGTTGCCCATGACGTTGGTCGCGGAGCGGCCCATGTCGAGGAAGTGGTCGATGCCGAGGATCAACAGCAGGCCGGCTTCCGGGATGTTGAACTGCGGCAGCATGGCGGCGATCACCACCAGCGAGGCGCGCGGCACGCCGGCCATGCCCTTGGAGGTCACCATGAACATCAGCAGCATGGTGATTTCCTGGGTCAGCGTCAGCGGGATGTTGAATGCTTGTGCCAGGAAGATGGTGGCAAAGGTGCAATACATCATCGAGCCGTCGAGGTTGAACGAATAGCCCACCGGCAGCACGAAGCTGGCGATTTTGTTGGAAACGCCGAAGCGCTCCAGCTGCTCCAGGGTTTTCGGATAGGCGGCTTCCGAGCTGGCCGTGGAGAACGCGAGCAAGATCGGTTCGCGGATCGAGCGCACCAACGTCAACACGCGCGGCCCGACGAACAGACTGCCGATCACGATCAAGACCGTCCACAACAGTAGAATCGACAGGTAGAACTCGCCCAGGAACTTGCCGTAGGTGCCGAGGATCGCCAGGCCATCCTTGGCGACGGTGGCGGCCAGCGCGGCAAACACGGCGACCGGCGCAACCATCATCACGTAGCCGGTCACTTTCAGCATCACGTGGGCGGCCACGTCCATCAGATCGACCAAGAGCTTGGCGCGCTCACCGAGTGCGGCGCAGGCGCTGCCGAAGAACAGCGAGAACACCACGATCTGCAGGATCTCGTTGTTGGCCATGGCATCGAACACGCTCTTGGGGAAGGCGTGGGTGATGAAGTCCTTGACGCTCATGGCGCTGGCCTTGATGCCGGAATCGGCGTGCAGATCGGGCAGCGGCAGATTGACCGCTACGCCCGGCTTCAGCAGGTTGACCATGATCAGGCCGAGCGTCAGCGACAACAGCGAGGCGGAGATGAACCACATCAGCGTCTTGCCGCCGACACGGCCGACGCTCTTGGCGTCACCCATGCGAGCGATGCCGGCGACAAGCGTGGTGAAGACCAACGGCGCGATGATCATTTTGATCAAGCGCAGGAAGATGTCGGTCAACATGCTGATGTTGTCGACGAACGATTTAAGGCCGGCGGCGTCGGAGGTGCCGGAACGCACGATCAGGCCGGTGGCGATGCCCAGCACCATGCCGAGCAAGATGAACAGCGTGAGTTTTTTAGACTTCATGATAGTCGCGGGGTCCCTTGAGAAAGCGTATTCCATTTCCCGCCGTTGCCGTGATGCAGACTGTTATGGTTGTGGCGCCTGACGGCGCACGGGCAACGACGAACCGAGCCTCGCAAGTGTATTGATCTTGTTCTGAAACGAGGCGTGGAAAACTCTGAAAGAGTTAGGGGGCGATTATAGACACCCTACTGGCGGCTGTCTTTGTTTTGGGTATGGTTGCCATACTTTTTTGCATGACCTGCCGTTTTTTCGCCACTGCAGCATACTTTTCGGCAGAAAATTTATTTAAACGTCATTAAGCGGGCATTTTCTACCTTGCCGTTAAGGCAAGGTTTCCGCTGCTTCTTATTTAAAAGAATAGGTAAATTCGCTAGAACTCCGTTGTGTAGGGCGCAATCGACGCGCAACGCGCGGCATTGCGCCGAACATCTGACGGATGTCACCGGCGGCGGCTAAACAGCGCCGGCTGATTGACCGCCAGCGCGGCCGCAATCAGCACCAGCGCGAGCCAGGCATTGACGCCGATCTGCTCGCTGGCGATGACGGCGCCGATGAATACCCCGACCGGCGGCACCAGGTAGTTGGTCAGCGAGGTGAACACGGAGCCGGCCAATTGGATCAGACGGGCGAACATCAGGTAGACGATACCGGCGCAAAACACGCCCAGTACCAGGAGCGACCAGAGCGTATCGGCGCTGACGTGCAGCGTCCAGGGACGGTCGATCGCCGCCGCCAGCACGATCAGCGGCAGCGCGGCCAAGGCTAGTACATTGCGCACGGTAATGACCGGCGACAAACTACCCAGGCGGTTGAATAGCAGCAGGCTGATCGACACGCTGGCGGCAGCGCCGAGCACCGACAGGGCGCCAAGCAGGCTGCCGGCGCCATGGCCGCTCACGCCGGGCAGCACCAGCACCACGATGCCGGCAAAGCCGGTGGCCACGCTGAGGATGGCCGGCAATCGCCAATGCGGGCCGGTGACGAACAGCGGCGCCAGCACGATAGTGAAGATCGGAATGGTGCCCATCAAGATCGAGGCTTCGCTGCTCTCGACCTGGGTTTGGCCCCAGCCGAGCAGCAAGAGCGGCAGCAGTGCTTCGAAGAAAGCCAGCAACAGGTAGGTCGGTAGCAGCCGGCGCCCCGCGGCGGCCGCCTGGCGCCGTTCGTCGGGCATGAATAAGCCGATCAGCGCCAGCGTGAGCGCGCCGATGCCGGCGCGGCCGGCGGCCAAGGTCAGTGGCGGCAGCTCGCGAATGACGATCTGATTGAAGATGAATTGCGCGCCCCAGATCAGAGCGATGGCCAACAACAACAGGTAATGACCGAGGGTCGGGTTTTTCTGCATGAAAGGCTTCCTTGGCAAAAAGACACATACGCCCACGCCGCCTGGCTGAGCGGGCGGTGTGGGAGCCTTCCGGTTTAGTCTGTTAGCGCCGGTTCGGGAACAGGCGCTCTTAGATGCCGGCGTGTTGCACCGGGTAGGGGTGTCCGATCAGAACCGGTAATACGTCGGACATAGGGGCCGTGTCGGCCGTGGTGTAAAAGCGATAGCCGTTCGGTTTTTGCGGCGCCTTGCCGGCCAACAGATCGGCGGCGCGCCGCGCGCTACCTTCGGCGGGATCGTCGAGCACGACATCAGGTCCGACGATGTCGCGAATCAGTGGCGCCAAGAACGGATAGTGGGTACAGCCGAGCACGATGTGGTCGACATTCTCTGCAAGTAAAGGTTCCACCACGGCGGCAACTTTTTCTCTGGCCTCGTCGCCGTCGATACGGCCGGCTTCGACCAGTTCAACCCAGCCGCGCCCCGGGCGCGGCAGCACTTCGACCGTACCGGCGTGCCGCTGCAGCAGCGAGTGGAAGCGGGCGCTTTGCAGCATAAACTCGGTGGCTAGCACCGCGATGCGCCCGGTGCGGCTCGCTCTAGCGGCCGGTTTGACCGCCGGCTCGATGGCCACGATCGGAATCGGCAATTCCTTGCGCATCGTGTCGACCGCGGCGCTGGTGGCGGTGTTACAGGCGACCACCAGCAGCGACGCGCCTTGCTCATGCAAGAAGTGGCCGATGCGCAGGCTGCGCTCTATCAGTTGTTCGCGGCTCTTCGAGCCGTAGGGCACATAGGCTTGGTCAGCCAAGTAGGTGACCGGCCACTCGGGCAGCTCGCGGGTCACGGCACGCCAGACGGAGAGTCCGCCCAGGCCCGAATCGAACATGGCTATCATGATTTTTTAGTTGCGTTGAATGACGATTTTCGGGAATTTGCTGCTGAAATCCTGCGCCTGCTCGCCGACCTTGACGGCGACGCGCTGCGCCAGTTCGCGATAACTGGCGGCCACGGCGCTGTCAGGCGCGCTGACCACGGTGGGACGCCCCTCGTCGGTGGCGGTGCGAATGCCGATGTCGAGCGGCAACGAACCGAGTAGTTCGACACCATACTCGGCGGCCATGCGCTCGCCGCCGCCGGCGCCGAAGATAGGCTCGGCATGGCCGCAGTTCGAACAGATGTGGATCGCCATGTTTTCAACCAGCCCCAGGATCGGCACGCCGACCTTTTCGAACATCTTCAGACCCTTGCGGGCGTCCAGTAGCGCGATGTCCTGCGGCGTGGTGACGATGACCGCGCCGGTGACCGGCACTTTCTGCGCCAGCGTCAGCTGAATGTCGCCGGTGCCCGGCGGCAGGTCGATCACCAGATAGTCGAGGTTGTCCCATTGCGTGTCGTTGAGCAGCTGCTGCAGTGCTTGCGACACCATCGGCCCACGCCACACCATCGCTTGGTCGGTGTCGACCAAAAAGCCGATCGACATGACTTGCACGCCGTGGCTGACGATCGGTGTGATGTGCTTGCCGTCCGGCGACTCCGGCCGCTGTCCGGCCACCCCCATCATCAGCGGCTGCGACGGGCCGTAGATATCTGCGTCGAGCAGGCCGACACGCGCGCCTTCGCCGGCCAGCGCCAGGGCCAGGTTGACCGCCGTGGTCGACTTGCCGACGCCGCCCTTGCCCGAAGCCACGGCAATGATGTTTTTGACCCCGGCAATCAACGGCACGCCGCGCTGGGCCGCATGGCTGATGATCTGGCTCGCGACGCGGATGTCGAGCGCCCGTCCAGCAGCCGCGGGCGCGAGCGCCTCGGCCAGCTGTGCCCGCACCGTGTCGAGCCGGCTCTTGGCCGGATAGGGCAGCGTCACGTCCAGGCTGATGCGCGCGTCGTCGATCTGCAGGTTTTTGCAGCGGAACGGCTTTTGGGTGATGGGGTCGATCTGGGCGGCAAGCAGGGCGTCGAGTTGGCTGGTCATAAGTGTCTGTCGGGAGGGTTGGGCCGGGCGAACCGGAATACCTGAGTATTCTACTCAAACTTTAGCGACGAATCAGACTATTTTAGCGCGAAATGATCTGACAGGAACGTTTATGCGCGTGAATGGTCCTTCTCTCCGTTCAGGCATTCGGCGACGGGGTGCCGCGAGATAGTTTTATGTGATACAATTTAACCCATTGAATTTGCATGTCATGCCGTCTGTTTGGCGGGCATGGGAGGCCGGGGCAATCGCGCCCGGCCTCTTTGTTCTTTAGCGAAAGGTTTTTCATGCAGAAGCACGCGGTACTGACGCCCGCCACCTTGTTGTTCCCCCTCGCGCTGGTGTTGTTCGAATTCTCCGTTTATATCGCCAACGACATGATCCAGCCCGGCATGCTGGACGTGGTGCGTGAATTCGGCGTCGATGCCTCCTGGGTGCCGACCTCGATGACCGGTTTCCTGTTGGGCGGCGCCATCCTGCCTTGGCTGATGGGGCCGCTGTCCGACCATATCGGCCGCCGTCCGGTCATGCTGTGGGGCGTGGCGTTTTTCATTCTGACCTGCCTCGGAACGCTTTGGTCGCATAACATCGCCAGCTTCATGATGCTGCGCGTGCTGCAAGGCATGGGGCTGTGCTTCATCTCCGCGGTCGGCTACGCCGCCATTCAGGAAGCCTTCGAGGAAAAGACCGCGGTCAAGGTGACCGCGCTGATGGCCAATGTGGCCTTGATCGCGCCGCTGGTCGGCCCGGTGGCCGGCGCGGCGTTGGCGCAAATCTGGCCGTGGCGCGGCAGTTTCATGTTGATTGCCGCCGTGGCCACGATCTCGTTCATCGGTTTGATCGTGTCGATGCCGGAAACCGTGCGCCGGGGCGAACATCCGTTGGGCCTGTCGAAACTGGCGGCCAGCTACCGCGACGTGTTTGCCAACAGCCGCTTTGTCGCCTCGGCGTTGTGCATTCCGCTGATGGCGCTGCCGCTGTTGGGCTGGATCGCGCTCTCGCCGGTGATGCTGGTGCGCGATGCCGGCATGAGCGTGCTGGCGTATGGGCTTTGGCAGGTGCCGGTGATCGGCTCGCTGATCGCGGGCAACCTGTTGCTGGTGAAATTCGCCGACCGCTGGCAGTTGGGTCACTCGGTGGCGGTTGGCCGTGTGCCGGCGCTCTTAGGCGTGCTGGTGGTGGTGGTCGGTTGCCTGTTCCCGCTGTATCGGTTCTATTTTTTGATCGCCGGCATGAGCCTCGTGTCGCTGGGCGAAGGGCTGGCGTTTGCCGTGCTGTACCGCTTCGCGCTTACCGCCAGCGATGTGGCCAAGGGCGCGGTGGCCGCCAGCATGACCATGCTGTCGATGGCGGTCTACGCGTGCGGCATCGAAGGGCTCAAGCGCGCTTATGTGGCCGGCGGCTATGCCGGCTACGCGCTGCTGGTGTTTGTGCTGACGATGATGTTCTTCTTGCTGTCGCGCCGCATGGTCGGCGTGGCCATGGCCGATCGCGCGCCAGGCGGTCGCCTGGCCCAAGAGAGCGCGTGATCCGCGCCGCTCGCTGCTGATATACTGGGTCGCTTGAAGACGGAAAAGGATGAAAACAATGACGGACAAACGCAAAATTCTGGTGACCAGCGCGCTGCCTTACGCCAACGGCGCCATCCACCTCGGCCATATGGTTGAGCATATCCAGACCGATATCTGGGTGCGGTTCCAGAAGATGCGTGGGCATACCTGTCATTATGTTTGCGCCGACGACACCCACGGCACGCCGATCATGCTGGCGGCCGAGAAGCGGGGGGTCTCGCCCGAGGCGCTGATCGAGCGGGTGCGCGGCGAGCATCTGGCCGATTTCACCGGCTTCCACATCGGCTACGACAACTACTACAGCACCAATTCGCCCGAGAACAAGGCGTTTGCTGAGCAGATTTATCTGTCGCTGCGCGAGAACGGCAAAATCGTCAGCCGCACCATCGAGCAGTTGTACGATCCGGAAAAGGAAATGTTCCTGCCGGACCGCTTCGTCAAGGGCGAGTGTCCGAAGTGCGGCGCGCGCGACCAGTACGGCGATAACTGCGAAGTGTGCGGCGCCACCTATGGCCCGACCGAGTTGAAGAACCCGTACTCGGTGGTGTCGGGCGCCAAGCCGGTGCTGAAGACCTCCGAGCACTACTTCTTCCGTTTGGGCGATTGCGCCGATTTCCTGAAAAAGTGGACCGCCGGCTCCTCCCGCCTGGCCGATGGCCGCGCGCAGCCGCACTTGCAGCCCGAATCGCTCAACAAGATGAACGAGTGGATCGAGGGCGGCCTGCAAGATTGGGATATCTCGCGCGACGCGCCGTATTTCGGCTTCGAGATCCCGGATGCGCCGGGCAAGTATTTCTATGTCTGGCTAGACGCGCCGATCGGCTACATGGCGTCGTTCAAGAACCTGTGCGATCGTGCCGGCATCGATTTCGACGAGTATTTCAAGCCGGATTCCAAGGCCGAGCTGGTGCACTTCATCGGCAAGGACATTCTGTATTTCCACGCGCTGTTCTGGCCGGCCATGCTGCAATACGCCGGTCTGCGCACGCCGACCGGGGTGTTCGCCCACGGCTTCCTCACCGTTGACGGCCAGAAGATGTCCAAGTCGCGCGGCACGTTCATCACCGCCAAGAGCTATCTGGATTGCGGACTCAACCCGGAATGGATGCGCTATTACATCGCCGCCAAGCTTAATGCCCGTATCGAGGATATCGATCTGTCGCTGGATGATTTCATCGCCCGCGTCAATTCCGACCTGATCGGCAAGTACGTCAACATCGCCTCGCGCGCGGCGGGTTTCATCGCCAAGCGCTTCAATGGCCGCCTGGCCGACGCCGTGTCCGAGCGCGCGCTGCTCGTTGATCTGCAGGCCGCGGCCGAGCCGATCGCCCAGGCGCTCGAGGCGCGCGAATATGCCCGCGCGCTGCGCGACATCATGGCATTGGCCGACCAGGTGAACGGCTACGTCGACGCCAACAAGCCTTGGGAACTGGCCAAGCAGGAGGGCAGCGACGCGCGCTTGCATGAAGTGTGCACGGTGCTGATCAATGCCTTCCGTCTATTGAGCATCTATCTCAAGCCGGTGCTGCCGCATCTGGCGCGTGGGGTGGAAGATTTCCTGCAGGTGGCGGAGCTCACCTGGGCGGACGCCGGCCAGTTGCTGCTCGGCCACGGCATTCGCCCCTATCAGCATCTGATGACGCGCGTCGAGCAGACGCAGGTCGACGCGCTGATCGCCGCCAACAAGCAGTCGATCGAGCAGGCTCCGGCCGCCAAGCCGGAAACCGCCTACGCGCCGTTGGCGCCGACCATCGGCATCGAGGATTTCGCCAAGCTCGACCTGCGCGTCGGCAAGGTGCTCGATTGCCGTTTCGTCGAAGGCTCGACCAAGCTGTTGCAATTCACCGTCGATCTGGGGTTCGAACAGCGCAATATTTTCTCCGGAATCCGCAAGAGTTATGCCGATCCGGCCAAGCTGATCGGCCGTCATGTGGTGGTGGTGGCCAATCTGGCACCACGCAAGATGCGCTTCGGCGTGTCGGAGGGCATGATCGTCTGCGCCGGCCTGGACGAAGAGCACGATTTCTATTTGCTCGATGTCGACGCGGGAGCCGAACCGGGTTGGCGTCTGAGCTGAGCCCCCTCTTCTTTACGCCCGCCGTTACGCCTGCACGGCCTTCCATTGCGGGAGTAACGGCAACACCTTAACAGCGGGAGCGGGGGAGCGCTTTTACTCCCGCCGTGAAGGTTTTGCTTCTACTCCCGCCTTGCGCGTGCGCGAGGTGGCGGGATGCTTGGTGTTGACCGCCGATTAACCCCCGAACCCGGTATCGCCGTGCGTTGAAACGTGCGTTGCTTCGCGAACGCACGCTACATTCTACTCCCCACTCCCTTATTGGACGCTGACGCGGGAGAAATCCTGCCGGCCGAACGGGTTGACGCGGTAGCCGCTCACGCCCTTGCCGGTCATGGCGTACAGCGTCGGGTGCGCCAAGGGCAACCACACCGCTTGGTCGTGGATGATCTTTTGCGCCGCCAGATAGCTTTGCGTGCGCGCCTTGATATCGCCGCTGGCCTTGCCCGCGCTGATCAGCTTGTCGAGCTTGGGATCGCAATAGCGGGCGAAATTGGTGCCGGATTTGACCGCGGCGCAGCCAAACTGCGGCGTGAGGAAATTGTCCGGATCGCCGTTGTCGCCCGCCCAGCCCATGAACAGCATGTCGTGTTCCCCCGCTTTGCCGCGGCGGATCAGCTCGCCCCAATCCAACACCAGAACCTTGGCGCGTATGCCGACACGGGCCAGGTCGGCTTGCAGCAATTCTGCGCCCGCGCGCGGGTTGGGGTTGAGCATGCTGCCGCCGGGCCGCACCCAGACGGTGGTGTCGAAGCCTTGCGGATAGCCCGCTTGGGCAAGCAGCTTCTTGGCGGCGGCGACGTCGTGCGGCCAGGGTTTGATGTTGCGCGCATAGCCCCAGGTATTGGGCGGGAAGGGTAGAACGGCCTCGGTGGCGGTGCCGTCGAATACGGCGGACAGATAGCTTGCGTGGTCGAAGGCCAGGTTGACCGCGCGTCGCACCAGCACGTTGTCGAACGGTTTCTTCTGGCTATTCATGGCCACGAAGGCGGTCATGAAGGCCGGAGAGGACAGTACTCTCAGTCCCGTGTCGCCCCGCGCGCTCAACACGTCCTGCGGCGTGGGCGACAGCGCGATCTGGCATTCGCTCGCCTTCAGCTTCTGCAGGCGCACCGCCGGCGTCGGCGTGATGGCGAAAATCAACTGACCGACCTTGGGCTTGCCGCCGAAGTAAGCCGGATTGGCGCTGTAGCGGATGGTGCTGTCCTTGATATAGCTTTTGAACACGAACGGCCCGGTGCCGATCGGTTTGCTGTTGAGTTCCTGCGGCTTGCCGGCACTCATCAGCTGATTGGCGTATTCGGCCGAATAGATCGAGGCAAACCCCATGCTCAGCGTCGACAGGAATGTCGATTCCGGCCGGGTCAGGACGAATTGCACCGTGTGGCTGTCGAGCGCACGCACCGATTGGATCAGCGACGGCAGTTGCAGCGACGTGGCGTGCGGGAACGTGCCGGTTGAAATCTTGTACCAAGGGTTGGCCGGATTGAGCATGCGATCGAAGGAGAACGCCACGTCTTCGGCGTTGAGCTTGCGTGTCGGCTTGAAGTAGTCGGTGCTGTGGAATGCCGCGTCCGGACGCAGCGAGAAGGTATAGGCGCGGCCGTCCGGGCTCACCCGCCAGCTGGTGGCGAGCGAGGGCACGACCTTGCCGCTGTCCGGGTCGTATTCCACGAGGCGGTTCATCAGCACGTCGGCCGAGGCGTTGGTGGTGACGAGCGCGTTGTATTGCACCACGTCGAACCCGTCGGGGTTGGACTCGGTGCAAACGGTCAGGGTATTGGCCGCCCAGGCCGAACTGACGGTCAAGGCGGCAAGCAGGAAGGCTTGGCGGATCGGGTGCATGGTTTGTTGTTCTCCGTCGGCTTGGACCAGTGAGTATAAGCACTATGCTCAAGGCGTGCTAAAACAACATTCTATATGCATATTCCGCGGCGGGGATAGCACTCGTCAGTGCTTGGCCCCTGCTCGGAAGTATTTGCGCATCGCTTGTGCCAGCAAGTGCTTGAGGGTATCGGTCTGTGCGGCGTGGTAGTGGTCGTATAGTCGTGGGGCCATCGGCAGGAAGACGTCCAGCATGGCGGGGTCGAACTGGCGTCCGCGCGCGTCTTGCATCATCGCCAGGGTCTGCTCCAACGCAAATGGCTCCTTATAAGGGCGGCGCGAGGTCAGCGCGTCGAATACGTCGACGATGGTGAACAAGCGCGCATTGTATGGAATGGCGTCGCCCCGCAGCCCGCGCGGGTAGCCGCTGCCGTCGTATCGCTCGTGATGGCCGCCGACGACCTCTTCCGTCCACTCGAGCCATTTCACTTCGCCGATGATCTGCACGCCGATATCCACATGCTGTTTCATCAGCGCGAACTCCTCGTCATCGAGCGCTCCGGGCTTGAGCAGTACGCGGTCGGCGATGCCGATCTTGCCGACGTCGTGGAGGAAGGCCCCGGCCATGAGGGCGATGACGTCGCGCGGCGTGCGGCCCAGTGCTTCAGCCAAGGCCACCGCATACAGCGTAACGCGATAGTTGTGGCTGTCGGTGTCGGCGTCGCGTTTGGCGATGGCGCTGCCGAGTACGCGCAGCAGTTCGACGTTGCTGTCGAGCAGGTTGTGACTGAGACGAACCGTATCCCGGTTGAGCGACACGACGACCGGGTAGATGGCCAGCGAGCTCATCGCCACGACCAGCAATACGCCGATCAAGGTGTCGCGGATGCGCTGGGCGATGGCTTGCGCGGTTTCGGGCGGCACGAGATAAATCGCCTGAAAATAGCCTTGTGTCTGTCCGTAGCTATTTTGCAACGCGACCAGCGACTGGACGTAGATGCGTTCGCCAATACGCACGGTGCGCTGGCTGGGCGCCCGCAGCGGCGGCCAGTCTGCGGGGCGGATGGCGGGGCCGCGCCAGCTGGCGCCGAGCGGCCGCAAGGCGGGGTCGAACAAGCTGACGCCGACGAACGGCGTGCGTGGCAGCAGCTGATCGAGGCGGGATTGCAGCGTGCCGGGCGACTGGCGCCACAGTTCCGGGACACTGGTCTGGCGGAATTGCTGCACCGCGTCGGTGGATAGATTACGTACCCATTGATCGATGCGGCCGGTTTCGAACTGCCAAGCGGTGATGCTGGCCGCCAGCGACAGCAGCAGCCACATGGGAACCAGCCGTTTCAGCAATGCGCGATGCACGTTGAGCCGGTGTGGGTGCAGTAGGTAGTCGAGGTGGCGGTACGAGATCATGGCCTACACCATATGCATTGTTATGTTGATATTTTATATGTTCGCCATCGATGGCGCGCCTGACTCAGAAGCCGCGCGAACGTTGGGTGATGGAGAGCTTGGGGGGGCCGGGAAAGCGCACGTGCCATTTGCCGTCGATGAATTCGCGAATGACGCGCAGCGTGCGCAAGGCGTTGAGGTCCGCCGGGTCGATCTGCTCGATGTCCATGATCGAGACGTCGCCCGGCAACGGATCGTTGGGCGTATCCTCGCATTTGACGAGCCCCAGGCTCCAGTTGGCGAAAATCGCCGCATCGATTTCCTGCCGCGCTAGCAGCAACAACTTGTAACGGGTCGTATCCTGGAAGACTTGGCGGTAGTAACGATCGACATCGTCATCCGGTCCCTCGATGACCTGGAGGAACTCCTGTCCCATCAGCACCATGACGCCGCTAATGCCGTCACGCTCGTTTCTGCGGCGACAGTCGGCCAAAAAGGCCGCCAGGTTCTGGGGGTCGGGCTCGGCGGCAACCGAGCCGCTGTAGATGAGGCGAATCACCGCATGACTCTTCTTCGAAGGGGGCGGGAAAACTCTATTTTTGCACCTCTGCTTATGAAATGCAAAATGCATTTCAAATGTCATTTTCTGTAATGTTTTCCTGCGGTTAGAGCGAGTGCCGTACGCCTTGGCCCATCTAGAAGACGGGGCGCTGGCGGCGCAACACCACTGGCTGGGAGGGGTCGATCTGACTGCGGTGCCATTTGCCGCGAATGAAGTCGTTGATCACTTTCAGTGTATAGCTTTCGTCGGCCGTCTTGCCGGTCATGTTCTGAACTTCCGCCATTGTCGGCGGCATGCCTTGGCCGGATTCCTCACCCGGTGGCGGTGGCTGGATCAGTCCAAGATGCCATTGGCCGAACAGGGGGGCGTTGATGAGGTGGCGCGCCACCAGCACCAGGCCATAGCGGTGGCTCTGGCTGCTGAGTTGGTCGTACATCTGTTCGACGGCGGCTTCGGGCCCCTCGATGATCTGCAGAAAATCCCGCCCCATCAGCACCATGGCGCCGCACAGGCCGTTCCGCCGGTTGCGGGAACGGCTATCGCCCAGAAACGCATTAAGCTGGGCCGGGGAGGGAACGGCGGACAAGCTGCCGCTAAAAATCAGGCGTATCACGCAGGGTCCTGTGGATTGCAAAAATATGCATCTCAATTACGGTTATACATAATCTGCCAGTCAATGCCAGTTGACTCGTACGGCAAAAGTTATAATGGCCGCTACAAATGTCGATATCAGTGAATCACTATGCGTACATTAGCGATTTTTGGCGGCGGGCGTCTGGGGCAAAGCTGGGGCAGACTGGCACAGCAGTCGGGCCGCTATCGGGTGGTTGCGGTGTATTGCCGTACGGAGGCGGCGGCGCTGCGAGCCGTCGATTTCGTCGGCGCGGGGCAGGCTGCCGTGTTGTCGGCAGCGGCGACGCTGGCCGAGGTGAACCTGTTGTCGGTACCGGACGACGCGTTGGCAGGGCTCGCCCAGCAACTGGCGGCCGTCTCGCCGACGCCGGGCGCGTTGGCATTTCATGCCAGCGGCGTGCTGGATCGTGCGGTGCTGCAGCCATTGGCCGACACCGGCGTGGCCTGCGGCAGTCTGCATCCCGCCTTTTCCTTTGCCGACCCGGCGCGCGCGGTGGCCGGCTTTGCCGGCACCCTGTGCGCGCTCGAGGGCGACGCGACGGCCGAGGCGGCGTTGTCTGCATTCGCCGCGGCCATCGGCGGTAGGCCTTTTACGTTGAAACCGGGTGGCAAGCCGGCCTATCACGCCAGTTTGGCCATTGCGTCGAATTTCCTGGTGACGCTATGCGGCTTTGCTCAGAACGTGGCGGCGCAAGCCGGCATTGAAGGCGAAGCGGCGCGCGAGTTGTTGGGCGGCTTGATGCGCCAGTCTCTCGACAACGCGCTGGCGCTTGGCGCCGCCGCTGCTTTGACCGGGCCGATCGCGCGCGGCGACGTGGCGACGGTGGAGAGGCACCTGAACGTCTTGGGCGCGCCGGCCGAGCGCATGCTCTACCGGGCGTTGGGGCGCGCCACGCTCGATTTGGCGGCGCGAGGCGCCCAGGGCGAACGTTGGTCGCGGCTCAGCCGGGTGCTGGCGGATCCGCCGGAGGCGACGACGCCCGCGCATGACTGAGGCTGGCTTGCACCTTGTTCAGCATGTGAGACAGCAATAGCGTTTCCAGCGTCAATTGCACGGCCGTGGCCATCAGGATGGTCATCATCTGCAGGTCGCGCGCCAGGCCGTTGCGGCCCGCGGCGAGGTAGAGCAGGACACAGATGATCAGTTCTTGCGGCAGGCGGTATAGCAGCCAGCGGCGGCAGAATCTTCTGACGCTATTCGGATCGGACAGAGTGAGGTCTTGCATGGGGCGTGACGGAAAGATGGCAATGACTGACGCTCGATTGTGCGCAGGACATGCCCCACAAGCTTTAGGAAAAAACTGAAAAAGCCTGGCGGCGGCTGCCGCCAGGCTGAGTATCAGCGGCTCGGTCGAGCCGGCATGGCGTGCAGCACGAAGATCGTCGGCCGCTTGTGTAGCGTTGGGGCTTGCGCCGGCCAGTCGCGCACGCGGCGGCTGATGATGGTTTGCGTCGGCAGCGTCAGATCGCACGCCACGGCGAGCCGCGTGTCAGGCGCAAGCTGCGCGCGCAGTTGGGTGAGCAGCGCGTCGTTGCGGTAGGGCGTCTCGATGAATACCTGCGTCTCGTCTTGCTCGCGCGAGCGTGCCTCCAAGCGCTTGAGCGCCTGAGCGCGTTCACCGGCATCCACCGGCAAATAGCCATGAAAGGCAAAGCGCTGGCCGTTGGCGCCGGAGGCCATCAGCGCGAGCAGAATCGACGACGGTCCGATCAGCGGCATGACCGCGATGCCTTTCTCATGGGCGAGTGCCACCAGTTGCGCGCCGGGGTCGGCCACCGCCGGGCAACCCGCTTCCGAGATGAGTCCGACGTCCTGACCCGCCAACAGCGGCATGAGGAGCGCTGCCACGTCTTGCGGCGGCGTGTGCTCGTTAAGCGTCTGCAGCGACAATTCTCGAATCGGCGTGGTCACGCCGAGGGCCTTGAGGTGCTTGCGCGCGGTTTTTTCCGCCTCGACGACGAAATGGGTCAGATGCCGCACGCGAAGGCGCTCCGGCTCCGGCAGCCACGGGGTGTCGGCGTCGCCCAGCGGAGCGGGGATGAGGAAGAGCGTGGCCATCACAGCACCGCCATGCCCTGCCGGGCGAGCATGTCAACGAGCGCGAACAACGGCAGGCCGATGAGCGCGTTGGGGTCGGTGGTCTCGATGCATTCGATCAGCGCGCCGCCCAGGCCTTCGCTCTTGGCTGCGCCGGCGCAAAAGAGCGCATCAGGTTCGCGCGTCAGATAGCGGCGGATCTGCGTCTCGTCGAGCGTGCGCAAGGTCACGCGGGTAAGGTCCACGCTTTCTTCCAGCGCGCCGGTGGCGCTGTTGTACACGGCGAGCGCCGTGTGGAACACCGTGGTGCGGCCGCTCATGAATTGCAGCATGGCCACCGCGCCGGCCATGTCGTCCGGTTTGCCGATCTGGCGGCCGTCGAGCAAGGCCACTTGATCGGAGCCGATAATCAGGGCGTCCGCATAGCGTTCCGCCAGCGATTGCGCTTTGACGCGCGCGAGCCGGCGGGCGGTATCGAGCGCGGATTCGCCCGCGAGCGGCGTTTCGTCGCAATGTGGCGCGCAGTGAGTGAAAGGCAGGCCGAGGCGGGCGACGATTTCGCGCCGAAAGGGCGATGTGGATGCGAGAACGAGTTGCATGGTGGTGTAAGTGGTAATTTTTTGACAAATCAGCGGCCTGGATTATATCATGCACGGTTTATGTCTAACCCGATTTTGATTGATCCGCTCAAGCATGCCTTCGAGGGACGGCGTATCGCCGGCAAATTGCCGGTGGCCGAACTCGACGAGCGCGTGTTGTCGGAACTCGCCGAGGCCTCTGGAGAGGTTGACTGGGCGCTGACCGGCTTCATCGACGCGCTCGGTCGCCCGGCGTTGCGTATCGTGCTGTCGGTGGCTGTGTCGGTGCCCTGCGGGCGCTGCGTACAGCCTCTGGCGGTGGACCTTGCGGCCGATTCGGTTATCACGCTGTTTAACAGCGAGGATAAACTGGAAGCGGCGGTCGAGGTCGACGAGACGCTGGACGCCATCATGGCCGAGCCCGAGCTGGATGTGCTGGCGCTGATCGAAGACGAAATCATCATGGGCTTACCGTTGTCGCCGTTGCACGACGACTGCGGGACGGAACATCTGGAACGTGCCAAGGCTGACAAGCCCAACCCGTTCGCGGTGTTGGCGGCGCTGAAGGGCCGCAAGCCCGAATGAATCTGTAATTGAATTTTTCAGGAGTCGAACATGGCTGTTCAACAGAATAAGAAGTCCCCGTCCAAGCGCAATATGCACCGCGCCCACGATTTTCTGACCGCGCCGGGTCTGGCCAAGGACCCCGCTACCGGTGAAGTGCATCTGCGTCACCACGTCAGCCCGAACGGGATGTACCGTGGCCGCAAAGTGATGAAGGCCAAGGGCGAGTAATCTTTCTCTACCCGTACCTGCCTTCCCTAGGCCGGATGACCGGCGCCAAGAACAGGTAGGACAACTACCGTATTCGTTGATGACAATCACCGTAGCGGTCGATGCCATGGGCGGCGACGTTGGCCTCAAGGTCACCGTCCCGGCATCGCTCCGATTTCTTGAAGAACACCCCGAAGCACGCCTGATCCTTGTCGGCGACAGTGATGCCATCACGGCGGAACTGTCCGGAAGGGCATCGAGCGCGCGCGGTCGTCTGGATATTCGCCACGCCACGCAAGTGGTCGGCATGGACGAGCCGCCGCCGCTGGCCCTGAAGAACAAGAAGGATTCGTCGATGCGCGTGGCGATCAACCTGGTCAAGGACGGCGAGGCTCAAGCAGCCGTGTCCGCCGGCAATACCGGGGCGTTGATGGCGACCGCTCGCTTCGTATTGAAAACCATTCCGGGCATCGACCGGCCGGCTATCGCCAAATTGCTGCCGACGATCGAGGGACGGGATACCTGCATGCTCGACCTGGGCGCCAACGTCGACTGTTCCGCGGAACAGTTGTTGCAGTTCGGCATCATGGGTTCCGAGCTGGTTTCCTGTATCGCCGGGCGCGAGAATCCGCGCGTCGGCCTGTTGAACATCGGCTCCGAGGACATCAAGGGCAACGAGATCGTCAAGCGCGCCTCGGTGCTCTTCAAAGACTCCGGCCTGAATTTTTACGGCAACGTCGAGGGCGATGACGTCTACCGCGGTACGGTGGACGTGGTGGTCTGCGACGGCTTTACCGGTAACGTGGCGCTGAAAACCTCCGAGGGGGTGGCGCACATGGTCGTGACGTTCCTGCGCCGCGAGTTTTCGCGCAATTGGTGGACGCGCCTTTGCGCGTTGATGGCGATGTCGGTGCTTAGGCGGTTTGGCAACAGCCTGGATCCCCGCCGCTTCAACGGCGCGAGCTTCCTCGGCCTCAAGGGCTCCGTGGTCAAGAGCCATGGCGGCACTGACGCCCTGGGGTTCAGCTTCGCCTTGCATCAAGCATGGGAAGAGGCGCGTTCCAATGTCATTGGTCACATCACCGACCGGGTCGTGCAGCAGATGGCGAATCTGAAGCAATCCGAGACAGAGGCGAACTGACAACAACATGGTCTATTCCCGCATTCTGGGTACCGGCAGCTATCTGCCGTCCAACGTGGTGACGAATGCGATGCTGGCCGAACGGGTGGATACCAGTGACGAGTGGATTGTGTCTCGCACCGGCATTCACGCGCGCCACATCGCCGCCGAAGATGAAAAGACCAGCGATCTGGCGCTTTGCGCCGCGCGCGCGGCGATTGCCGACGCGGGTCTCGTGCCTGACGATATCGATCTGATCATCGTCGCCACCACCACGCCCGACATGGTATTTCCCAGCACCGCTTGTCTATTGCAGGAAAAGTTGGGCGTGCATGGCTGTCCGGCCTTCGACGTGCAGGCGGTGTGCGCCGGCTTTATGTACGCGCTGGTGACCGCCGATAGCTACATCAAGAACGGCATGGCGAAGAAGGCGCTGGTGGTGGGCGCCGAGATCATCTCGCGCATTCTCGACTGGGATGACCGCCGTACCTGCGTGCTGTTTGGCGATGGCGCTGGCGCTGTCGTGCTTGGCGCCGCCGATACCCCGGGTATCGAGCACGCCTGTCTGGCCGCCGACGGTCGCTACAACAAGATTCTCAATACGCCGGCGCAAATCTCCGCCGGCAAAATCCAAGGCCTGCCTTTCTTGAACATGGATGGCCCGGCCGTGTTCAAATTCGCCGTCAAAGCATTGTCCGAGATCGCCACCATCACGCTGGCGCAAGCGGGCGTGGCGCAGGAGCAGGTCGATTGGCTGGTGCCGCATCAGGCCAATTTGCGCATCATCGAGTCCACCGCCAAGCATCTCGGCTTGCCGATGGAGCGTGTGGTGGTGACGCTGCCCACGCACGGCAACACCTCGGCCGCCTCGATTCCGCTGGCGCTCGATCATGCCGTGCGCGACGGACGCATCCGCCGCGGCCAGCGCGTGCTGCTCGAAGGCATCGGTGGCGGTTTTGCCTGGGGCGCGGTGCTGCTGACGTTCTGAACGTCGCGGCTTGCGTCATCATTGCAATCTTTTTTCCGGAGACGGATTTATGGCGTTTGCCTTCCTTTTTCCCGGTCAGGGCTCGCAGAGCCTGAACATGATGGACGGGTTCGACGCGCTTCCCGTGGTGCGCGAAACCTTTGCCGAGGCGTCCGACGCCTTGGGGCAGGACCTGTGGGCCATGCTCAAGGCCGACTCGGCCGATGCCATCAACGCCACCGTCAACACGCAACCCTTGATGCTGACGGCCGGCATCGCCACCTGGCGCGCCTGGCTCGCCAGTGGCGGCGCGCACCCGTCGCGGCTTGCCGGCCATAGCTTGGGCGAGTATTCCGCGCTGGTGGCCGCCGAGGCGTTGCCGTTCGCCGATGCCGTGCGCCTGGTGCGCCTGCGCGCCGAAGCCATGCAGGCCGCCGTGCCCGAGGGCGTGGGCGCCATGGCGGCGATTCTCGGCTTGTCCGATGAAGCGATCCGCGCCGCCTGCGCGGGCGCGGCGGCGGGCGAGGTGGTTGAGCCGGTCAATTTCAATTCGCCGGGGCAGGTGGTGATCGCTGGCCATGCCGGCGCTGTCGAGCGCGCCATGGCGGCTTGTAAGGCTGCCGGCGCCAAGCGCGCGCTGCCGTTGCCAGTGTCGGTGCCGTCGCACTGCGCATTGATGAAGCCGGCCGCCGAGCGGTTGGCTGCGGCGCTTGCGCAGGTGGCGATCCAAAAACCGGCGATCGACGTGTTGCATAATGCCGACGTCGCGGCCTACGCCGACGCGGCGCAAATCCGCGATGCGCTGGTGCGCCAGTTGTATAGCCCGGTGCGCTGGACGGAAACCGTGGCGCGCATGGCCGACGACGGCATCACGCTGATGGCCGAGTGCGGCCCGGGCAAGGTGCTGGCGGGACTTGCCAAGCGCATCGACGGTAACGTCAAGTGCTTCGCCTTGACCGATGCCGCCGCGCTCGACGCCGCGCGTACAGAATTGCTGTAAGAGGAGATTGCGCATGTTGTTGCAAGGTAAAGTCGCGCTGGTGACCGGCGCTTCCCGCGGCATCGGTGCCGCGATCGCCGACGCACTGGCCGCCGAGGGGGCCATCGTTATCGGTACCGCCACGTCCGAGGCGGGGGCGGAAGCCATTTCGGCCCGGTTGTCGCCGCTTGGCGGTGCCGGCCGTGTGCTGGACGTGGCTCAACCAGGCGCTATCGAGGCGCTGGTGGGTGAAATCGGTAAAACCTTCGGCGATGTGGCGATTTTGGTCAATAACGCCGGTATTACGCGCGATACGTTGTTGTTGCGCATGAGCGAAGAAGATTGGGATGCCATTATGGGCACCAATCTGAAGTCGGTGTTCATGGCGTCCAAAGCCGTGCTGCGCGGCATGATGAAGGCGCGCGTCGGCCGCATCATCAACATTGCTTCGGTGGTGGGCGCGATGGGCAATGCCGGTCAGGCCAACTACGCGGCCGCCAAGGCCGGTATCATGGGCTTCACCAAATCGATGGCACGCGAAGTGGGCAGCCGAAACATCACTGTCAACTGCGTGGCGCCGGGTTTTATCGATACCGATATGACGCGCGCGCTGCCGGAAGCGCAACGTGCGGCCTTGGTCGATCAAATCGCACTGGGCCGCTTGGGTGAGGCGAAGGACATCGCCGATGCCGTGGTATTTCTGGCATCGGACCGCGCAGCCTATATCACGGGGCAAACGCTGCACGTCAATGGCGGTATGTTGATGCCCTAAGGCAGTAACAAGGTCAAGTAGAATTAGGTAGGCTACTCTAATTTTTTTTTGTAGAATAGTCGGGTTTTGTAATCCCGACATGAATGGGAAAGGATTTTTACCAAATGGAAAACATCGAACAGCGTGTCAAGAAGATCGTTGCCGAACAACTGGGCGTAAACGAAGCCGAAGTGAAGACCGAGTCTTCGTTCGTCGACGACCTGGGCGCTGACTCCCTGGATACCGTTGAATTGGTGATGGCACTGGAAGAAGAGTTCGAGTGCGAAATCCCGGACGAAGAAGCTGAAAAGATCACGACCGTTCAGCAAGCTATCGACTACGTGAGCGCTCATCTGAGCAAGTAAGCAGCCGTATTCCTCAGACCTCTGCTCTTAGCGCCCATGCGCTTGCAGAGGTCTTTTTGCTCGCGCTCCTGTTACCGTTTTTTGAACGCCGCCGCACGCGGTGGCGGGGCAGCACCAACCCTTCGGCAGGAGGAGGCGGAACGACGCGCCAACCGCGCGTGTCCGACCTGCATGGTGTTCCCGTATAACGCGGAGAAGTCCCGTGTCCAAGAGAAGAGTTGTCATTACCGGCCTGGGGCATGTGTCCCCGATCGGAAACGACGTCGCCACCGGTTGGGCCAACCTGATCGCCGGTAAGTCCGGCATTGGCCGGATCACCCGTTTTGACGCCAGCGACATGGCTTGCCAAATTGCCGGGGAAGTCAAGGATTTCGACATCGGCGCCTATCTGTCGCCGAAAGAAGCACGCCGCATGGACGTGTTCATCCATTACGGCATCGCCGCCGCGCTGCAAGCGGTCAACGATGCCGGACTGGACGACGTGCCCGGGCTAGACAAGACCCGCGTTGGCGTGAATATCGGCTCCGGTATCGGCGGTCTGCCGCTGATCGAGGAAACCGGTGTCGCCCTGCAGGAAGGCGGACCGCGCAAGATCGGCCCCTTCTTCATCCCGGGCTCGCTGATCAACCTGATCGCCGGCCACGTGTCGATCATCAAGGGGTACCTGGGGCCGAGCTATGGCATCGTGTCCGCTTGTACCACGGGCGCACATTGCATTGGTGACGCCGCACGCATGATTCAGTATGGCGATGCCGACGTGATGGTGGCCGGTGGCGCCGAAGGCGCCATCACCCGGCTGGGTATCGGCGGCTTTGCCGCCATGAAGGCGCTGTCGACGCGCAACGACGATCCCGCCACGGCGTCGCGTCCGTGGGACGCTGGCCGCGATGGTTTCGTCATGGGCGAGGGCGCCGGCGTGCTGGTGCTGGAAGAGTATGATCACGCTGTCAAACGCGGCGCCAAGATCTACGCCGAGCTGATTGGCTTCGGCATGAGCTCCGACGCGCACCACATTACCGCGCCCAACGCCGAAGGCCCGGCGCGTGGCGTAGCCAACGCGCTGCGCGACGCCGGCATCAACGGTGATGTGGTCAGCTACGTGAACGCGCACGGGACCTCGACGCCGCTGGGCGACGCCAATGAAACCACCGCGCTCAAGCTGGCGTTCGGCGACCACGCCAAGAAGCTGGCGATCAATTCGACCAAGTCGATGACCGGCCATTTGCTGGGCGGCGCCGGCGGTGTCGAGGCGATCTACACCATCCTGGCCATTCACAACCAGGTGGCGCCGCCGACCATCAACCTCGCCGAGCAGGACTTCGAGCACGGCTGCGATCTGGATTATGTCGCCAACACCGCGCGCGACATGAAGATCGATGTGGCGATCTCCAATTCGTTCGGCTTTGGCGGCACCAACGGCACGCTGGTGTTCAAGCGCGTCTGACGACGATTCGCTCGTTTCGAAAAGCCGCTGCATACGCAGCGGCTTTTTCTTTAGCCGCACGAGCAAGGCTCGTTAACAGATTGCATGGTCGGGCGGCGGATTATCCGCTAAGTTGAAAACAGCATGATCCCTGTTTTCTCGCCAGGAGTCCGCCATGACTGCTGAATTCCGCCCTCTGCCGATTCACCCCCTGCCATCCATCACCACCCTGGGTAGCGCCGACCAGCGCCCGGAAACCGCGGTAACGCTGGAGAGCCCGGCGCTGTCGGTGATGACCGACCTGCGCCACGTACGCCCGGTCTGTATCGATGCGGACGCGACCGTGCGCGACGCGCATCGGTTGATGGTCTGCAGCGGCGTGCGCCTGTTGTTCGTCGAAGAGGCCGGCCCCTATTTGGCCGGCCTCGTCACCGCCGTCGATTTGCTGGGGGAACGGCCGATTCAGTGCATGCACGAGCAGGGCAAGCCGCATGCCGATATTCTGGTGCGAGATGTGATGACGCCGCGCGACCAGCTCGATGCGCTCTATCTGAACGAGGTGGCCCATGCCCGTGTCGGCGAACTGGTGGCGACCATGAAGCACTTGGGGCGGCAACATGCGCTGGTGGTGGAGATCGACCCCGACAATGGCCGCCCCCTGTTGCGCGGATTGCTCTCCACGACGCAGATAGCGCGCAGCCTCGGCATGGCGCTATCGTTTATTCGCCTGCCGCAAACCCTGTCGGAAATCCAGCATTCGCTGGCGTTGGCCGAGCACTCTCTGGTCTGAGGCGGGGTGCGCTGCGAGGCGCGCCGCATGTCCGGTAGAATAGGCGTTTTCCACCGCTAAGCCGGAATCTTTCTGATGCACGTCGAAGCCCTCGCCGATCTGCCTGATCTGCTGGCCCTGCACGCCGCCGACCGACGGCGTTTCCCCTATCTGCTCATGTCCGACGCCCTGGCGGGTTGGGATATTCTGTTCGCGCTGCCTCGCGAGCTGCGGTTGTACGCCGAGAACGACGCGGCGCGCTGTCTGGCCGATCTGCGCGCGCTGCCGCGCCGCGCCGATATCGCCCGGCCGGCGGAAATACCGTTTGCCGGAGGCTGGTTCGTGTTCCTCGGCTATGAAATGCTGCAGGCGTTCGAGGATAAGGTGGCCGATCGCGGAGGGGACGATTTTCCGCTGGCGGCGCTGGCGCGCATTCCCGCCGCGGTGCTGGTCGAACGCGGTGCCGGCCGCGCCTGGGCGGTGGCGGAGGACGCGGAAAGCTGGGCGGAATTGAACGTCGTGTTGGCTGAGCCGCCGGCCCCGTTCTCGCCCATCCGCCCCGAGCTGTTGTCGCTTGGCGAGGATGAGCCAACACGTTATACCGATGCCGTAGTGCGACTGAAGCGCTACATCTGCGAGGGCGATGTCTTTCAGGTGAACATTTCACGCGGCTGGCGCGCGGAATTGGCGCCGGATTGCGGCGCTGCCGACTTGTTCGCCGCACTGCGCCGCGCCAATCCGGCGCCTTTTTCCGCATTGGCCGATTTTGGTCAGACGCAGATTGTCAGCTCCTCCCCCGAACGCCTGGTCGAGGCGCGCGATGGCTGGGTGCAAACGCGGCCGATCGCCGGTACCCATCCCCGTTCGACCGATCCGCGTGAGGACGAGGCGCTCAAGGCGCGATTGATCGGCAGCGTCAAAGAGCGCGCCGAGCATGTGATGTTGATCGATCTGGAGCGCAACGACTTGGGACGGATATGCGTGCCGGGCACCGTCGAGGTTAACGAGCTGATGGCTGTCGCCAGTTATGCCTATGTGCACCACATCGAGTCGAACGTGCGCGGCAGGTTGCGGCCGGGCGTGCAGCCGGCGGACATATTGCGCGCGCTGTTCCCCGGCGGCACCATCACCGGCTGCCCCAAGGTGCGCACCATGCAGATTATCCGTGAGCTGGAGGACGGAGCGCGTCGGGCTTATACCGGCAGCCTTGGCTATATCAATCACGACGGCAGCCTTGATTTCAATATTCTGATCCGCACTTTCATGCGCCAAGGTCCCGTGCTGCGTTTTCGCGCGGGCGGCGGCATTGTGGCGGACTCGGACCCGGAACGAGAGCTGATGGAGACGCGTCACAAGGCGCGCGGCTTGCTGCGCGCGCTGGGGGTGGCAGACCAATGATGCTGATCAACGGCGCCGCGGATGATCGTCTAGAGGCGGGTGACCGCGGCTTGGCATTCGGCGATGGCGTGTTCCGCACGCTCGCGTGCGTCGATGGCGCACCCCGCCTGTGGCCCTGGCAGTATGCCTGCTTGGCGCGCGATGCGACGCGTCTGGGTTTGCCGGTGCCCGGCGAGGCGTTGCTGCTGGCTGAGTTGCGTCAAGCGTGCACCGGGCTGCCGCGCGCCGTCGCCAAAATCACGCTCACCCGCGGCAGCGGTTTGCGCGGCTATGCCATTCCGGCGGATGCGACCGCGACGCGCATCGTGGCGGCGCATGCTTGGCCCGGTTATCCCGAACACTACGCGCAAGACGGGGTGGCGCTGACCTGGTGCACGCTGCGGCTGGGATTGCAGCCGCGCCTGGCGGGCATCAAGCACTTGAACCGGCTGGAAAACGTACTGGCAAGAAGCGATCTGAGCGATACATGCGTCGAGGGGTTGCTTTGCGATAGCGATGGCTTGGTGATCGAGGGCACGCTCTCCAATCTGTTCGTCCTGCGCGACGGCCAGTGGCGCACGCCGCAGCTCGACCGTTGTGGCGTGGCGGGGGCGATGCGCGCCTGGGTGATGGCGCGATTGCCGGTGGAGGAGGCGAGGCTGCGGCCGGCGGACGTGACGGAGGCCGATCTGCTGTTCGTCTGCAATAGCCTGGCCGGCATCTGGCCGGTGGCGGATCTGGATGGACGGCGCTGGCGCGACTTTCAGCCGTTGCGTCCGCTGCAATGGGCGTTGGCGCAAGAATACGCCGTGGCGGCGACACAAAATCGCTTATGATGTGCTCTGGTTCATGCAATTGTGCTGAAGCGGAGGAGGACATGGGACGGCAAGGCATCCGGACCTTGGTGGTGGTCGGCGTCGGCTTGATCGGCGGGTCGTTCGCGCTGGCGCTCAAGCGCGCCGGTCTGGTTGAACGCGTCATCGGTGTCGATCGCTCGGCGGACAACCTGCGGTGCGCGCAGGAGCTCGGCGTGGTGGATGTGGCCTGCGACGCGTTGGCCTTGGCCGCGGCCGAGGCGGATTTGGTGCTGCTCGCCACGCCGGTGGGGCAGATGGCCGCCTGCCTGAGCGCCATGGCGCCGACGCTGCCGCCGCACGCGCTGATAACGGATGTTGGCAGCACCAAGGGCAATGTGGTGCGGATCATGCGCGAAACCTTGCCGGATCGGCTCGCCCGCTGTGTGCCGGCTCATCCGATCGCAGGCTCCGAGCTGTCCGGCGCCGCCGCCGCGCAGTATGGCCTCTATGAAAACCGTGATGTCGTCTTGACGCCGATGGCGGAAACCGATCCGTCCGCTGTCGAGACGCTGGCCGCGCTGTGGCGCGCCTGTGGCGCTCATATCGCCGTGCTGGACCCGGATGAGCACGACCGCGTTTTTGCCGCGGTCAGCCATCTTCCACACCTTTTGGCGTTCAGTTACGTCAACCTGGTTGCGGACAGAGACAATGCCGAGCGCTGCCTGGACTTCGCCTCCACGGGCTTTCGCGATTTCACCCGCATTGCCGGCAGCTCGCCGGAGATGTGGCGCGACGTGGCTCTGGCCAATCGTCCGGCGCTCTTGGCCGCGTTGCATGATTACCGAGCGGAGTTGGACCGACTGATCGGCGAGGTGGAGGGAGAGGATGGAACGGCGCTGACCAACCGCTTTGGGCGGGCGCGCCAGGTGCGCACGGCGTGGTATCAGAAATTCCTGCGTAAATGACAAGGAGGCTTGCGCCCCCATCGTTCAATCTTGTCTTGCCTGGCGGATCACCTTCTCCTTGTCGGCCGGCTGCCAGCCTGGCGGCTTCAACACCTTGCCGTCGGCACGGCGCACCACATGGCCATCGACGCATTTCTTCAGATTGGCCTCATGGATGGCGCGGGTCATCGCCTCGATCGGCAGGCCCTGCGACAGCAACAGGCCGACTAGTACGTTGAGCACGTCGACGCCCTCGGCGGTTAGTTCTGCCATCAGTCGCGTGCTCATCGCCGTGTCGGCCGGATCGTGCGCCTTATAGTCCGCGAGCGCTTGCTGAAACTCCTGCCACTCTTCGCCGAGCATGGTTTCCCACATCGTCAGATTTTCCGGCGTGAAGCGCGGCGCGGTTGGCGCCGGGATGTCGAAGCGGGCGATGAATTCGCGCCGCATGGCGAACAGGTCGCTCATGCCACGCGCTCCGCCAATGCCGCCAGGTGCTCGAAATAGTCGGGGAAGGTTTTGGCGACGCATTGGGGGTCGTTGATCACCACTGGCACGCCCATCAATGCAACCAGCGAGAAGCACATCGCCATGCGGTGGTCGTCGTAGGTGTCGATGACGGCGTTCGGCGTGAGCGCCGCGGGCGGCGTGATGACGATGAAATCGGCCCCTTCCTCCACCACGGCGCCGACTTTGCGCAGTTCGGCGGCCATGGCGGCAAGCCGGTCGGTTTCCTTGACGCGCCAGCTGCCGATGTTGCGTAGCCTGCTCGTACCGTCGGCGGCCAGCGCCAGCATCGCCACCGTCATGGCGGCATCGGGAATGTGGTTGAGATCGATGTCCACGGCGCGAATCGCGCCGATTGCGCGCGCCTCGATCCAGTTGTCGCCGTACGAGACTTCGGCGCCCATCTGTGCAAGCACTTCTGCGAAGCGCACATCGCCTTGAATGCTGTTGGCGCCGACGCCCTCGACGCGGACAGGGCCTCCCGCCAGCACCCCGGCGGCTAGAAAATACGAAGCGCTGGAAGCGTCTCCCTCGACCACGATCTCCCCCGGCGACAGGTAGTGCCGCCCTGCCGGAACGGTAAAGGTTTCCCAGCCACGCTGCTCCACCGTCACGCCGAAGCGACGCATCAGATTGAGGGTGATGTCGATATAGGGCTTGGAAATCAACTCGCCATCCACGCGAATCGTCGCCTCGTGTCCGGTAATCGGCAGTGCCATTAACAATGCGGTCAGGAACTGACTGGATACCGAACCCTTGATCACGATCTCGCGTCCCGTGTCGATCTGAGCCGGCGCGATCTCCAGCGGCGGATAGCCGCGGGCGTTGAGGTAGCGGATGTCGGCGCCGGCCTGAGCGAGCGCGTCGACCAGGTCGCCGATCGGCCGTTCGTGCATGCGCGGCACGCCGGAGAGCCGGTAATGGCCTTGCATCAGCGCCAGCGTTGCCGTGAGCGGTCGGAAGGCGGTGCCGGCATTACCGAGAAAAAGGTCGGCTGCTTTGACCGGGAAGGTTCCGCCCGTGCCGTCGACGGAAAAATCGCGCGTTTGGCCGATCTGGGCAACCCGCACGCCCAGCAGCTGCAGCGCGTTGAGCATGTGGTGGATGTCGTCGGAGTCGAGCAAGTCGCGTACCAGGGTTTCGCCCTCGGCCAGCGCCGCCAGAAGCAGGGTCCGGTTGGAGATGCTTTTCGAGCCCGGCAGTTTAAGGTGCCCGGCTAGACGGGGGATCGGTGCAAGAGACAACTGTTCCATCGGTGTGAATTCGAGGTAAACATGACAATGTGGTCGTCCACTCTAACCCGTCAGCCCGCTGATCGCAAATGTCACACGCATTGTGTTTTGATTCGCCCATCCCGCCATCGTTTGCGCAACCGGTTGCCCAGCAGCCTGCCGACCGCCGAGAACAGGTTGGCGAGCGATACCGGCGCCAGCGTGACGAGTCCCTGGCCGTCGCCATAACCGGGGTTGTGGCGCAGGAAGAACCGCACCGACGGATGGTCCGACGCCTGCCAGAAAGCGTGGTCGTCTTCCCGGTCCAGTGTGCGCCAGCCGACCGGTACCACCTGTGGCGCGGCCTCGGGGGGCGCCGGATGGCCGAAATGCGCCAGGCAGCGCTGCAAAAAGTGCCAGCCATCGCTGGAGAGATGGTGTGACGGGCGTGGCCACAGCTTGCGCGCGTACTTGTCGAATACCAGGTAGCTGGACGGGTGAACCAGCGTGGCGAAGAAATACATGCGGCGCCAGGGGTGGCGCAGACGGTAGGCGAGGAGGGTGCGCAACATGAACGGCGCCGTGCGATTGCCGCGCCGGTATTCCGGCAGGAAGCCGGCCTGCGCGCGCATGACGCTGGCCGGCCGGTCGGCGTAGTCGATCGGGAAGAAGTGCACGGCGCAGTAGCCGATCACCTGCCCCAACCGGTTGAAGCGCACCTGCAACCGACTGTGCTCGGCGCGGTTTCTCAGTACCTGCTGTTTGAATAGCGGCGGATCGGTGCCGTCGAAGATGCGTTGATGCACGGGGAATAGCAGCTCGACCAGCCGATCGGCTTCTTCGTCGGTCAGCGTTTTGACGTCGAGTGTCAGATAGGGGGATGAGGCATGCATGGCGGTTCCTTGAGTAAGGTTAAGGCCCGCATTGTGACCGGGGGGACGCGGTTCATCTCATGACAAATGTATTGATTGACATGGTGAAATATTATTTATGTAGATAGGCGAGCCTCGCTGTCGCGGCGGGCTGTCTGTATAATGTCGCGCTTTATTTGGAGCCGCCCGTATGAAAGTTCCCGTCATCACCATCGATGGTCCGTCCGCTTCCGGCAAGGGAACGGTGGCGGCGTGCGTGGCCTCCCGTCTCGGCTTCCACTACCTCGATTCCGGCAGTCTTTACCGTCTGGTGGCGCTTTACGCCGACCGGGTTGGCATCGACTGGGACGACGAGCCGGCGCTCGCGCGCGCCGCGTTGACCTTGCCGGTCGCGTTTTGCGACGGCGGTGTGTTGCTCGATGGCAACGAGGCGACTGAAGCGATTCGCGCCGAACATATTGGTATCGGCGCCTCTCGCGTCGGCGCCCTGCCGGCGGTGCGGACCGCGCTCATGCAGCGCCAGCGGGATTTTCGCGTTGCGCCTGGCTTGGTGACCGATGGGCGGGACATGGGCTCGGTGGTGTTTCCGGATGCCGATCTGAAGATATTTCTGACGGCCAGTGCCGACGAACGGGCGACTAGGCGTTATAAGCAGTTGATCGACAAGGGAGAATCTGCTAACCTCCCGCAGATTCGGCAGGATATCATCGACCGTGACCAGCGTGATGCCGCGCGACCGGTGGCCCCGCTCCGACAGGAGCCGGATGCCTTGTTGCTCGACACCACCGCACTGACGATCGACCAAGCCGTCGAAGCGGTGCTGTCATGGTTCGCCGCCAAGTCCTCCGATTGCTGATGATTGCTGTTTTGTTGCAGGCCGCGCCGCGCATGTCGCGACGGCGTTTGTGTTGAACCCTAACCCGCATGCCGTGAGGCATGCAAATGTGAGTATCTGTTAATGACCACCCTCTCCATGGAAAACTTTGCCCAGCTGTTCGAAGAAAGCCTTTCTCTTCACGACATGCGCGTAGGCGAAGTGATCACCGCCGAAGTGGTTGCGGTTGACGGCAACTTCGTCACCGTGAACGCCGGCCTGAAGTCCGAATCCCTGATCCCCGTTGACGAATTCAAGAACGACAAGGGTGATGTCGAAGTCGCTGTCGGCGATTTCGTCACCGTCGCGATCGACGCGCTGGAAAACGGTTTCGGCGAAACCAAGCTGTCGCGTGAGAAGGCCAAGCGCCTGGCGGCCTGGGTTGAACTGGAAGAAGCGTTGGAAGCCGGCACTATCCTGGCCGGCCTGATCAGCGGCAAGGTCAAGGGTGGCCTGACCGTCATGGTCAATGGCATCCGTGCCTTCCTGCCGGGCTCCCTGGTGGACGTTCGCCCGGTGAAGGACACCACCCCGTACGAAAACAAGCAAATCGAATTCAAGGTCATCAAGCTCGACCGCAAGCGCAACAACGTGGTTGTATCGCGCCGCGCCGTGCTGGAAGCGACGCTGGGCGAAGAGCGCAAGGCGCTGCTGGAAACGCTGAAGGAAGGCGCTGTCGTCAAGGGTATCGTCAAGAACATCACCGACTACGGTGCGTTCGTCGACCTGGGCGGCATCGATGGCCTGCTGCACATCACCGACCTGGCTTGGCGTCGTGTGAAGCACCCGTCCGAAGTTCTGGCCGTGGGCGACGAAGTCGAAGCCAAGGTATTGAAGTTCGATCAAGAGAAGAACCGCGTTTCGCTGGGTCTGAAGCAACTGGGCGAAGATCCTTGGGTCGGCCTCTCCCGCCGCTACCCGGCTGGCACCCGCCTGTTCGGCAAGGTGACCAACCTGACCGACTACGGTGCGTTCGTTGAAATCGAGCAAGGCATCGAAGGCCTGGTACACGTGTCCGAAATGGACTGGACCAACAAGAACGTTCATCCGTCCAAGGTGGTTCAAGTTGGCGACGAAGTCGAAGTGATGATCCTCGAGATCGACGAAGACCGCCGCCGCATCAGCCTGGGCATGAAGCAGTGCATGGCCAATCCGTGGGACGAATTCGCTCAGAACTTCAAGAAGGGCGACAAACTGAAGGGCGCGATCAAGTCGATCACCGACTTCGGCGTGTTCGTCGGCCTGCCGGGCGGCATCGACGGCCTGGTTCACCTGTCCGACCTGTCTTGGACCGATACCGGCGAAGAAGCCGTCCGTCGCTTCAAGAAGGGTGACGAAGTCGAAGCGGTTGTTCTGTCCATCGACGTTGAAAAGGAACGCATCTCGCTGGGCATCAAGCAGCTGGAAGGCGATCCGTTCAACAACTACGTTGCCATGAACGACAAGGGCGCGCTGGTTAAGGGCTCCGTGAAGTCGATCGACGCCAAGGGCGCAGTGATTGCTCTGGATGAAGACGTCGAAGGCTACCTGCGCGCTTCCGAAGTGTCGCGTGACCGCGTTGAAGACATTCGCACCCACCTGAAGGAAGGTGACGAACTCGAAGCGCTGATCATCGCCGTGGATCGCAAGAACCGCTCGATCAGCCTGTCGATCAAAGCGAAGGACGCTCAGGACGAAAGCGTTGCCCTGAAGGGTCTGCAGTCCGAAAACGTGACTGCCGGCACCACCAACTTGGGCGCGCTTCTGAAGGCTAAGCTGTCTTCCGGTAACAACGCGGAGTAAGCGGCAAAATGACCAAGTCTGAGCTGATTGCGAGACTGGCAGAACGCCTGGCTGAGCGCAATTCTCAGTTGGTCTACAAAGACGCTGAGCTGGCTGTCAAAACCATCCTGGATGCGATGGCCAGCAACTTGTCACAGGGAGAGCGCATTGAGATTCGTGGTTTCGGTAGCTTCGACCTGAACTACCGTCCGCCGCGTGTCGGGCGCAACCCCAAGTCGGGAAGTAGCGTCTCGGTTCCTGAGAAGTATGTCCCGCATTTCAAGGCGGGCAAGGAACTGCGGGAACGCGTCGACCTGTCGCTGGAATTGCAAACGCCGGTTCGGGAATCCACCTAGGATTGCCACAACCGATCCGGAAGGATCGAAATACAAACCCCGCCTCGCGCGGGGTTTGTCATTCCGGGGCTGGCGGCGCGTCTTTGGCATGTTCTTTGATTAGATGGACT
The DNA here is from genome assembly GCF_019232825.1 of Paludibacterium sp. GTDB lineage: Bacteria > Pseudomonadota > Gammaproteobacteria > Burkholderiales > Chromobacteriaceae > Paludibacterium. The sequence continues at coordinate 76,239 of NZ_JAFAND010000092.1, forward strand.
TGGGTCTCGTCACACGATCGTTTACACTTGCGGTCTAGTCTCTTTCCGCAAAGGAAAAGCATGCGCTATTTACTTCGAATCGTCGAATTGGCCTTGCTGGTGTTGCTGATCGCCATCACCGTGCAAAACAGCCATATCGTCGAATTCAAATTGTTCTTCGGCCAAAGTTGGCATGCGCCGTTGATCGTTTATCTGCTGGGCTTCTTCATTGCGGGCGCCGCCGTAGGTCTTTTGGCGACCTTTACCTATTACTTGCGGATGCGGCGCGAACTGTCGCATCTGAAAAAAGAACTGCGCCAACGGCCGCAAAGCCAGGTCGAGTCGGACCCGAGCGACGCGCTGGTGGAATAATCCCCGTATTCCGGCGCGACTCCCCGCATTAGGAAAGGAAGCTGTTTGGAACTCGATCTCTGGTGGCTGCTGCTGCTGCCTGTCTTTTTCTCCTTGGGATGGCTGGCCGCCCGTGTGGACATGCGTACGGTGCTGAAACAAGCGCGGCAGGTGCCCGTCGGTTTTTTCCGTGGGGTCGACGCGCTGGTGGAGGATCGCACCGATGCCGCCGCGCGCGCGCTGACCGAAGTCGCGCGCGAACAACCCGCGGCGCTGGAGCTGCAGCTGACGCTGGGCAAGTTGTATCGCAAGCGGGGTGAAAACGACCGTGCCATCCGCCTGCATCAGCGGCTGCTCGACGCGGCCGATTTACCGGCCGATCAGCGTGATCCCGTGCGTTTCGAATTGGCGCAGGATTTTCGCAAGGCGGGCTTGGTCGACCGCGCCGAGGAAATTCTGCTGAAACTGTTGCCAGGCAATATGGGGCGTGCCGCCCGCCGCCAACTGCTCGACATCTATCAGCAGGACCGGGATTGGGAAAAAGCGATCGCTACCGCGCACGAGTTGCAGAGCGATCTGCACTCTTTCCAGCACGAGGTGGCGCAGTTCCACTGCGAGATGGCGCAAGGGGAGTTGTTCAAATCCAACTATGCCGCAGCCCGAGCGCATGTGCTCGAAGCGCAGAAGGTCAACCGCAAGTGCGTGCGCGCAAGTCTGCTCTTGGGCGATGTCGAGTTCGCCGAGGGCCGGACCGAGGCGGCGATCGCGGCTTGGCAGAGCATCGAAAAACAGAATTACGAATATCTGACGATGGCGGCGGAACGGCTGTTCGACGCCTATGAAAAACTCGGACGGCCGTTGGAGGGGATTTCGCTGCTGCGCGGTTATCAGAAGACCTTCCCCCAGCTGGACATGACCGATCTGCTTTATCAGAAGTTATGCAATTACGAAGGCGATCAGCAGGCGCTGGATGCCGTGCGCGACGCGGTTCAGGCGCGGCCTTCGCTGTCGGGCGTGTATCGCTTGATCGAGGCGCAAATGGATGCCTTGTCGCCGGAAGGTCGCATGGACGCGGAACTCGCGCGTGCGTTGATCGCCAAGCACGCGCAACGGCTGTCCGTCCACCGCTGCAAGTGCTGCAACTTCCGCTCGCGCGCCTTCTTCTGGCATTGCCCCGCCTGCGGTGAATGGGAGAGCTTTACGCCCAACCGTTCCGAGGCGCAATAACATCACGGAGACGATATGAACCCACTGCTGTCCGCCGAACTCGCGTTGGAAACCCGCTCGCCGGTGATCGTCGCGCTCGATTTCCAGGATGCGCACGGGGCGCTCGACTTCGCTGCCCGGCTGGATCCGGCCGAGTGCCGGGTTAAAGTCGGCAAGGAACTCTTTACCGCCTCAGGGCGGGATTTGGTCGAGAGCTTGGTGCTGCGCGGATTCCAGGTCTTCCTCGATCTGAAGTTCCACGATATCCCCAACACCGTGGCGCAAGCTTGCGTCAGAGCGGCGGATGCCGGCGTATGGATGGTCAACGTCCACGCCAGCGGCGGCCGGCGCATGATGGCGGCCGCGCGCGAAGCGTTGGCCAATCTGAGCCAGCGTCCCCTGTTGATCGCGGTCACCGTGCTGACCAGCATGGAAGCCGCCGATCTCGCCGATATCGGCATCGAGACCGCGCCGGAGGAGCACGTGCTGCGCTTGGCGCGTCTGAGCCGCGACTGCGGTCTGGACGGCGTGGTCTGTTCCGCGCAGGAAGCCATGCTGCTCAAGCGCGAATTGGGCGCCGCCTTTAAGCTGGTGACCCCGGGCATTCGCCTTTCCGACAGCGCCGCCGACGACCAGCGCCGCGTCATGACGCCGACGGCCGCGCTGGCCGCCGGCGCGGATTACCTGGTGATCGGCCGACCGATCACCCGTGCCGACCATCCGCAGGATGTGTTGCACAAGATCAATCACGACATTGAGCTTTTCCGAAAGAAACAATCATGAAAATCACAGTTATCGGTTCCGGTTATGTGGGTCTAGTGACGGGCACCTGTCTGGCAGAAGTCGGCAACCATGTCTGCTGCCTGGATCTGGACGCCAAGAAGATCGACACGCTCAAGAAGGGGGGCATCCCCATCTTCGAACCGGGCCTGGAAGACATGGTGCGCCGCAACGTCGAAGCCGGGCGTCTGATCTTCACCACCGACGTGGTCGAGTCGGTGGCCTTTGGTGAAGTACAGTTCATCGCCGTGGGCACGCCGCCGGATGAAGACGGTTCGGCCGACCTGCAATACGTGCTGTCCGCCGCGCGCAACATCGGTCGCCACATGACCGACTATAAGGTCGTGGTCGACAAGTCGACCGTGCCGGTCGGTACCGCCGACAAGGTTAAAGCCGTGCTGGCGGAGGAACTGGCCGCGCGTGGGCAGACCGTGCCGTTCAGCGTGGTGTCCAACCCCGAGTTTCTGAAGGAAGGGGCCGCGATCGAGGACTTCATGAAGCCGGACCGTATCGTGGTCGGCGCCGAAGACGATCGCGCCATCGACACCATGCGCCGTCTGTATGCGCCGTTCCAGCGCAATCATGAGCGCTTGTACTTCATGGACGTGCGCTCGGCCGAACTGACCAAGTATGCCGCCAACGCCATGCTGGCCACGCGTATTTCCTTTATGAACGAGCTGGCCAATCTGGCCGAGACACTGGGCGCCGACATTGAACTCGTGCGTAAGGGCATCGGCTCCGACCCGCGCATCGGCTACCACTTCCTTTACCCCGGCACCGGCTACGGCGGGTCCTGCTTCCCCAAGGACGTCAAGGCATTGATCCGCACCGGGCAGGACAACGGCCATACGCTGCGCGTACTCGAAGCGGTGGAGGAAGCGAACGACATTCAGAAGCACCGCCTGGTAGAGAAGGTGGCCAAACGCTTTGGCGACGATCTGACCGGTCGCCGATTCGCCATTTGGGGGCTGGCGTTCAAGCCCAATACCGACGACATGCGTGAGGCCGCTTCGCGCGTCATCATTCACGAGCTGGCCGCACGTGGCGCCGAGGTCGTCGCCTACGATCCGGTGGCCATGGAGGAAGCGCGCCGCGTGATCGGCGACAATCCGCGCCTGCATTTCGCGCCCGATATGATGAGCGCGCTCGCCGGCGCCGACGCCTTGCTGATCGTGACCGAATGGAAAATGTTCCGTAGCCCGGACTTTGACCAGATCAAGGCGGCGCTCAAGACGCCGTCCATTTTCGACGGCCGAAACATGTACGATCCGGAATGGGTGCGGCAGCAAGGTTTCGACTATCAGGCCATCGGCCGGTAAGAGGGCGCCATGAGTTTGTTGCAGCAATTGTCTCTGGATGCCGACGACTTGGTCGCGCGGCTCACGCGCGCCCGCGTGCTGGTGGTTGGCGATGTCATGCTCGACCGCTATTGGTTCGGCGACGTTTCGCGCATTTCGCCCGAGGCGCCGGTGCCGGTGGCGCGCATCTCCCGCATGGAGGAGCGTGCCGGCGGCGCTGCCAACGTGGCGCGCAACATCGTAAGTCTCGGCGGCCAGTCGACCATCTTGTCGGTGGTGGGCGATGACGAGGCGGCGAGCGCTTTGGAGCGGTTGCTGGTCGAGAAAGGCGTTCAGACCTCGTTTCAACGCGACGCCAGCATCGCCACCACCATCAAACTGCGCGTGGTGGCACGCCAGCAGCAACTGATCCGCCTCGATTTCGAAGACATGCCCAGCCATGAAATTCTGGCGGCCAAGTTCGACGAGTATGAAAGGATCATCGATAGCCACGACGTGGTCATCCTGTCGGACTATGGCAAAGGGGGGTTGACCCACGTTGCCAAGATGATCGAATGCGCGCGCGCGCATGGCAAGCCGGTGCTGATCGACCCTAAGGGCGACGACTATAGCAAATATGCCGGCGCCACCTTGCTCACGCCCAACCGCAGCGAATTCCGCCAAGTGGCGGGCAGCTGGCGCGATGACGCCGAGCTGGCCGAGAAGGCCGAGACATTGCGCAGCGGGCTCCATCTCGACGCGCTGCTCGTGACCTTGAGCGAAGCCGGCATGACGCTGTTCACGCAGGCGGGCGCCTTGCACCAACCGACGTTGGCGCGCGAGGTGTACGACGTCTCCGGCGCCGGCGACACGGTCATCGGCACTCTGGGCCTGATGCTGGCCGCGGGCCTGCCCTTGCCGCACGCCATGTCGCTGGCCAATGCCGCAGCCGGCATCGTCGTCGGCAAACTCGGCACCGCCGTGTGCCGTCAGGAAGAACTTTTTGCGCAAGCATAAGGAGCAGCTATGACCATCGTGGTCACCGGCGCCGCCGGTTTCATCGGTTCTAACCTCGTCAAGGCGCTCAACGCGCGGGGCGAACGCGACATCATCGCCGTGGACGACCTGACCCATGGCGATCAATTTCGCAATATGGTCGATTGCGATGTCGCGCATTATCTCGACAAGCACGATTTCCTGCTGATGTTGGCGGAGGGCGAGCTGGATGGCGAGCTGCGCGCCGTACTGCATCAAGGCGCCTGTTCCGACACCATGAATCACGACGGCAAGTACATGATGGAGAACAACTATCAGTACACGCTATCGTTGTTCAACCATTGCCAGAGCGAAGCTATTCCCTTTCTCTATGCGTCCAGCGCCGCCGTCTACGGCGCGGGCACCACGTTCGTCGAACAGCGTGAGCACGAGTCGCCGCTGAACGTCTACGGCTATTCGAAATTTCTGTTCGACCAGGTGCTGCGCCGGCGCATGGCAGAAGGCTTGAGCGCTCAGGTCGCCGGTTTCCGCTATTTCAACGTCTACGGCCCGCGCGAGCAGCACAAGGAGCGCATGGCCTCGGTGGCTTTCCACAATTTCAACCAGTACCGCAAAGAGGGCAAGGTCAAACTGTTCGGCGGTTGGGATGGCTGGGGTGACGGCATGCAGAGCCGTGACTTCATCTCGGTCGAAGACGTGGTCAAGGTCAACCTGCATTTCCTCGATCATCCAGAGCTGTCCGGCATCTTCAACCTGGGCACCGGCCGCGCGCAGCCGTTCAACGATGTGGCGCACGCCACCGTCAATGCCTGCCGGCGCCACGAGGGCAAGCCGGTCTTGTCGCTGGAAGAAATGGTGCGTCAGGGTATTTTGGAGTACGTGCCGTTTCCGGATGCGCTCAAGGGCAAATACCAGAGCTTTACCCAGGGGGATATCGGCAAATTGCGCGCCGCGGGCTACGACGCGCCGATGCTGACCGTGGAAGAGGGCGTGTCGCGTTACGTCGATTGGCTGATGTCGCGCGCCTGAGGAGCCGATGTTGTTCAAGCATCTCGAAGACTATGTCGGCCATACCCCGCTCGTGCGGCTCAAACGCCTGCCTTCCGGACGCGGCAATGTCGTGCTGGTCAAGCTGGAAGGCAACAACCCGGCCGGTTCGGTCAAGGACCGGCCGGCGTTGTCGATGATCCGCCATGCGCAAGCGCGTGGCGATATCCGTCCGGGCGATACGCTGATCGAGCCCACCAGCGGCAACACCGGCATCGCGTTGGCGATGGCGGCGGCGATGATGGGGTACCGCCTGATCCTGGTCATGCCGGAAAACTCGAGTGCCGAACGGGTGCAGACCATGCGCGCCTACGGCGCGGAGGTGGTGCTGACCCCGGCAGCCCAGTCGATGCCCGGCTCGATCGACTGTGCGCGGCAAATGGAGCGCGACGGCCAGGGGGTGATTCTCGATCAGTTCGCCAACCCGGATAATCCGTTGGCGCACTATGAGGGCACTGGGCCGGAGATCTGGCAAGACACCGACGGGCGGGTTACCCATTTCGTCTCCAGTATGGGCACCACCGGCACCATCATGGGGGTGAGCCGCTATCTGAAAGAGCAAAACCCCGCAATCCAGATCGTTGGCGTGCAGCCTGAGCCCGGCAGCCAGATTCCAGGCATTCGCCGCTGGGAAGACGAGTATCTGCCGAAGATCTGCGACTTCACGCGCATTGATCGCCTCATGCTGGTGAACCAGGCCCTGGCCGAAGACACTGCGCGCCGGTTGGCGCGGGAGGAGGGCATCCTCGCCGGGCCGTCCTCCGGCGGCGCGCTGGCCGTAGCGCTGCAGCTCGACGCCGAGCTGGAAAATGCCGTCATCGTCAGCATCGTCTGCGACCGGGGCGACCGCTATCTATCGACCGGCTTGTTCGCCTAAAGGACCGCGCGTGGCTCAGCACACCTATTCGCCGGCCGAAAGCGGGCAAAGCCCGCAAGCCTGGTACGAAGCCGCATTGCAGCGCGACGGCTTCTTTCACGATCCGGCCCAGGCGGCTGCCATCGCGCGCTTGACCGACCTGTGGCAGCGGCTGCTTGACTTCAAAACCCGGCGCGACCGTTTTCTCGGCCGCAGCTTGCGCAATCCGCCGGTGCCGAAGGGGCTTTACCTGTGGGGCGGCGTCGGCCGCGGCAAGAGCTTCCTGATGGACGCGTTCTATCAGTGCGTGCCCTACCGGCGCAAGCGCAGGGTGCATTTCCATCATTTCATGGCTGAAGTGCATCGCCAGCTGCAAAGCCTGGCGCACGAAGCCGATCCGCTTTTGACGGTCGCCGACCGGATTGCCCAGACTACCCGGTTGTTGTGTTTCGATGAGTTTCACGTCAGCGACATCGCCGACGCCATGATTCTGTACCGGCTGCTGGGCGCGATGTTCGAACGTGGCGTCGTGCTGGTTGCGACTTCCAACTATCCGCCCTCCGGGCTATACCCCAACGGCCTGCAGCGCGATCGCTTCCTGCCGGCCATTGCCCTGATGGAACAATGGCTGGAAGTCATTTCGGTTGACGGCGGCAACGATTACCGTTTGCGCGAACTTGCCCGCGCCGACCTGTTCAAGGTGCCGGCCAATGCCGAAAGCGAAGCGCAGATGGCCGACATGTTCCACCGGCTGACGCTTGAGGCGGCGGCGCTGCCGCCGGAGATCGAACTGTTCGGCCGGCGCATCGCGCTTAAACGTCATGCGCCGGGGGTTATTTGGTTCGATTTCGCCGAGCTGTGCGGCGGCCCGCGCGCGCAGACCGACTATCTGGAAATTGCGCGCGACTATCACACGGTGTTTCTGTCGGGCATTCCGGCGCTGACCGCCGCGCAAGCATCGGAAGCGCGCCGGTTTACTTGGCTGATCGACGTGCTGTACGACCACCGCGTCAAACTGGTGGCTTCGTGCGCCGTGCCGCCTGAACAGATCTACGTCGATGGCGTGCACGCGGGCGAATTTTTCCGTACCGCGAGCCGCTTGACCGAGATGCAATCGGAAAGCTATTTGGAGCTGCCGCACCTGGTGGACGAGTTCCAGCTCGATCCCTCGCGCAGCGTGGCGTTGTAGGGGCGGGAGTAGCGTGTACGGGATCGGGGAGCCGACGCTCCCCGCCTCCGTTAGCGCCTTAGTCGGCGGTTAAGATCACGCAACCCGCCACCCGTCTCGTGCGTACGGCCTCCGGAAAATAGAGCCAAGATCGCTCCGAATCGACCCGCAGCGACGACCACGGCAGCGGCTATCGACGATGAGCCGGCACACGTTGGGGTCGGCTTGGCCCGCGCGCGGCGCGCAGAGTGCCGAGATTAGAGAGAACAGCGGCAGTTGTTGGAGGTCGCGGTTTGAAACGATGGAGTGGGTTGCAGTACGATGGCCAGTAGCCATATCAATTCTCCTTGCGTAAAGGGTAGCAGAGTTGGTGTGGTCAGCGGCGCCGGGGTCGTCACACCTCGGCGCCGCGCCTCTTGCGGTCATTGCCGCACCCCCCACCTTATCCAGCAAAAGCCCACTCGACAAGATCCGATGACTGTCAGTAAAGTCTGAAGTTTTGAACGCCCACGACAGCGTGCCACGCTGCCTGGACGACCTGACGGCGGTTGCCGACAATGCGAGTTTTTGACTGTCGAGCCCCGCTCATGCCCAAAAAACCATCGCCAACCGATCCGAGCCAACCTGCCTTGATCATCGAACTGCGGCAGCTGATCGACGATGCCCGCCACCACGCAGCCGTGACGGTTAATACCACACTTACCCAGCTCTATTGGCAAATCGGCGATCGTATCCACCGCGAAACGCTTGGAGGCCAACGCGCTGCTTATGGCGAAGAGATTGTCGTCATGCTCGGGAGGCAATTAAGCGCCGAGTACGGGCGCGGCTTTTCTGCCGCCAACCTGCGTCATATGGTGCGTTTAGTACTGACCTTTCCAGACAAACAGATTATCTACTCACTGAGTAGACAATTGAGTTGGACGCATCTGCGTACATTGATGTATCTCGACGACCCGCTAAAACGCGATTTCTACACCGAGCTTTGCCAGACAGAACAGTGGAGTGTGCGCCAATTACAGGAGCGCATGCAGTCGATGTTGTTTGAGCGCAGCGCCATCTCCTCGCAGCCGGGGGACACTATCCGCCGCGCTTTGCAGGCGCTGCGGCAAGAAACGCCGCCCAGCCCCGCGTTACTCCTGAAAGACCCCTACCTACTTGATTTCCTTGGACTCAACGACCGCTATCTGGAAAAAGACCTTGAGGACGCCATCCTACGCGAAATTGAGCAATTTCTGCTTGAGCTGGGGGCCGGCTTCACCTTCGTGGCGCGGCAGAAGCGCATCCAGATCGATGACGACGACTTCTACATTGATCTGTTGTGCTATAACCGCAAGCTCAGACGGTTGGTCGCAATCGAATTGAAGATCGGCGACTTTCGTGCCGAGTACAAAGGCCAGATGGAGCTCTATCTACGCTGGCTGGCCCGTCACGAACAAGAAGCCGAGGAAAATCCGCCATTGGGCATCATCCTATGTACTGGCAAGAAGCAAGAGCAGATCGAGTTACTGGAGTTGGATCAAAGCGGTATTCACGTCGCCGAATACCTGACTGTCTTGCCGCCGCGCGAGGCGCTACAGGCGAAGTTACAACAATCCATCTCGGCAGCACGGCAGCGGTTGGTAGGCGATGCCTAAGCGTTAGCCTAGACATCGCTCAATGATCCGGCTCGGTCAGAAAACTCAGCCGCGATAGCCCACTTTTCTGCGCCAACGCCATCACCGTCATCACATGCTGATATTCGACGCGCCGGTCGCCGCGGATGCGTACTTCGGCGTCGGGATGCGCGCGCGCGAGTGCGCTCAGACGTTGGCTCAGCACCGATTGGGGCAGCGGCGTTTGGTCCCAATACACTTGGCCCGCGCGATCGATCGACAGGGTGGTGGTGTGGGCATCCGGCGAGGCCGGCGCGGCGCTGGCGCGCGGCAAATCGAGCCGCACCGCGTGCGTCAGCACCGGCACCGTCAGCATGAACACGATCAGCAGCACCAGCATGACGTCGACCAGCGGCGTCATGTTGATTTCGCTCAGTATGCCGTCCGGCGGCGTTTGCAAGCCGTTCTTGAATGCCATGGTCAATCCTCCCGCGCCGTCAGCGGCTGCGTGGCCGAGCCCGTCAACGAGTAAGCATGCAGCTGGCGCGCGAAGCGCTGCATGCGGCTGATCACACGGCGGTTGGCGCGCGTGAGCGCGTTGTAGCCCAGCACCGCCGGTATCGCCACGGCCAGTCCGAATGCCGTCATGATCAGCGCTTCGCCGACGGGCCCGGCGACTTTGTCCAATGTGCTTTGCCCTGCCACGCCCAGGTTCACCAGCGCGTGATAGATACCCCATACTGTTCCGAACAGACCAATGAACGGCGCCGTCGAGCCGACCGACGCCAACATCGACAAGCCGCTTTGCAGTTGTTCGGCGCACTCGTCGATCGCGCCGCTCAAACTCTCCGACAGCCAGTCGGCCAAACTGAGCTGGCCATGCAGGTCCTGCTGATTGTCGCGGTGGTGTTGCACCGCCTGACGGCATGCCAGCGCCAGCAGCCGGTAAGGATTGGCGATGCCGCCACCGGCGGCGTCGAGCGTCGCCAGCCCCTGTTCGAAGCTGGCCGCGTGCCAGAAGCCGTCCATGGCCGCCGCCGCGCGCCGTAGACGCCATTGCCGCCTGCCGTGCAGCACGATCAGATACCAGCACGCCACGGACATCGCCATGAGGCCGAGCGCCACCGCGCGGATGGCCAGATCGCTTTGTTGCCAGAACATCCCAAGTTGAAAAGCCGAAGTCATGCCTTGCCTCGTTATGAATCACTCGTCATTGATGGAAAATGCCACCGGCTGCAGATAGCGGTAATCGATGGCGACGCCGCCCCGGCGCGCCGGGCGGTAATGCCAGTGCCGCACCGCCGCCAGTGCCGCGGCGTCCAAGCGCGGGTAGCCGCTTGTGCGCGCCAGCGCCACCTCGGTGACTTGGCCGTCGGCCAGAATCAGCAGCGATACCAGTACCACGCCTTCCTCTCCCAGGCGTTTCGATAACGCCGGATAAACCGGTTTGGGATTGTCGAGGCCGTCCGCTTTGTTGACGGGCGGCGTCACCGGCGCTTCCTCCATGGCGGTTGGCGCGTTTGCGCGCGGCGCATCCGCCGGCGCGGCGGCGGGAGAGAGGGGCGTCATGAGGCGCTCGGTCGCGCGCTGCCCCGGTGCTGCGCGCTGGCGCGGCGTCGGCCGTGACACAGGGGACGAGACGCGTGGTTTGGCCGTTGGCCGGTGGGGCGGCGAGGGCGCCGCTGCCGGCATCTCGGCAACCAGCCGTCCCGTCACGATCGGTGGCGTCACCGGCGCGGGCGCTGCGGCGCGGCCGGCGGCGAGCCAGGCCAGACCGGCGGCATGCGCGGCGCAGACCCACAGTAAGACCGGCCAGCGGCGTTCATGCGGATCGCGCGGAGGAAACTCAGCGGCGGCAGCCATGTGCTTTGCGCTCCCTTCTTTACCACTGATAGCCGAATAGGGCCGACAGTGTGCGATGGTTGCCGTCGTAGCAATAGGTCTGGCTATCGTAGCAACTGGCCACATAGGCGCGGTTGAACAAGTTGTTGGCCGAGAGCCGCGCGCTGGCGCCCTTCAGGCTGCCGTCGAGGCGGCCAAGGTCGTAGCGCAGCGACAGGTCGATGAGCGTGACCGACGGCAGCCGCAGCGTATTGGCGCTATCCACCCATTGCGGCCCGATATAGCGCGCTCCGGCGCCGACGCCCAAACCGGACGCGAAGGCATAGTCGGCCCAGACCGATGCCAGACGCGAAGGCGAGGCAAACGGCGTATTGCCTTGGTTGGCGCCCTCGACGATGCGCATCGTGTTGACGGTCAGGCTGGCCATCAGACTCAAGCGTTTGTCGACGCGCGTCTTGGCCTCCAATTCCAGACCGCGCGAACGTACCACGCCAACGGGTACGTAGGCGTTGGTCGCCGCGTTGAAGTAGGCGACATTTTCTTGGCGCAGATCGTAGAGGGCGGCCGACAGCAACGTTTGGCTGTTGCGGGGCTGGAATTTCACCCCCGCTTCCTTCTGCTTGCTTTGCTGCGGTGCCAGAATGTCGCCGCTGCTGTCTTTGTAGTACGAGGCGCTTGGATCAAAACCCTCGCTATAGCTGACGTAGGGGGTCAGGCCGCTGTCGGCGACATACGAGAGCCCCGCGCGCCGCGTGACCTTGTCGCCGTTCCACTGCGCCTGGCTGCCGCCGATGGGGTCGCGGTTGAGGATTTCGGCATGGTCGCGGCGCGCGCCCAGATTGAGCCGCCATTGCCGCAGCGCCAGCGTGTCGTTGAGGTAGAGACCGGTCTGGTCAACGCGGTGGCGGAAATAGCCTGGCGCGCCGAAGACGATATGCTCGTCGGCGTACGACGGCGCAAACGGGTCGATGCTCGATGCGGTGCCGTACTGGTTGTAGCCGTCATTGGTCATGCGGTAGGCATCAAGCCCGGCCAATAGCGTGTGTTGCAGCATCCCCGTGGTGAAACGTCCCGATAGTTGATTATCGACCGCGTAACCGTCGCCGTTTTCTTGGCTGTTGACCGCCGCGCGCTGCAGTAGGCCGCCGTTCCACCCCGTCTGATAAACCTGCTGCGAGTGCGTTCGGCTTTTCTGATAGCGCAGGTTTTGCCGCAGCTGCCAGTTGTCGTCGATGTCGTGCTCGAACTGATAGCCGAACAATTGCTGTTGGCGGCGCATGCCGTCGGAGGGGGAGCCATCGTCGAACGATACCGGCAGCGTCCGGCCGTTATACGCGGTTGCCGACCCGGCGTATGGCACCGAGCCGTGGTAGCCGGTGGCCGGATCGTTTTGCAAATAGGCCTGCAACAGCAAGCGGTTGCGGCTATCGATGCGCCATGCCAGCGACGGCGCGAGCAAATAGCGTTCGGTTGACGCGAACGTCTGCTGCGTGCCGCCGGACAGGCCCTTGGCCAATAGCCGGTAGCTCAGATCCGGCCGGTCGGCCAAGGGGCCGGTGAGGTCAAGGCCCAGCCAGCGTTGGCGATCGCTGTCAAACCCGACTTCGACCTGATGCAGCGGGGTATCCAGCGGCCGCTTGCCGGTCAACGCCACGAGTCCGCCCGGCGACGACTGACCGTAGAACACCGAATCCGGCCCGCGTACCACGTCGATGCGTTCCACCGCCCAAGGGTCGATCTGCGGGGCATTATTGCCTTCTGCATCGCCCAGCAGACGCAGCCCGTCCAGCCACTCGTTGAGGTTGACGTGACCGTTGAAGCCGCGCAGCACGATGTAGTCATAGCGCGTGCTCGATCCGATCGACGCGCTATAAACGCCGGGGGTGTAGTTGAGCGCTTGCGACAGTGTGCGTGGGCTCTGATCCTCGATCTGCTGCCGTGTGATCACCGACACGGACTGATCGATTTCGGCGAGCGGCGTGTCGGTCTTGTTCGCCGCCTGGCTCGTGCGCGCCGCATAGCCACTGGTTGGCGCAAGCGCCCCCGGAGGGGATGCCGTGACGGTCACGGTCGGCAGCACGGCGTCGTCCGCCTGCGCCGCCGGAGCAATGCTCCAGCTCATCAGGCAAAGCGCCAGTGCCAGCGGTTTGCGCGTGTTGATTCCTTTGAGGGCTGACACCCTTGTCTTGCTCGACATACCTGCCTTTCTTCATCAATAGCCTCGGCTGGGCGAGGAGTGGTTTTGCGTTGGATTGTATTGATAATCATTCTCATTTACAATGGTATGCACATCGCGACTCACACAACAATGGAGCATGCAACGTGTTCGGCGCCTCGATTCCCCATTCCTGTCTCATGCCGCCACGGCCCCCGCGCCGCGGCGGTTTCCGAGTAAACGCAGCCGGCCTTTGGCGCCGGCAGGAAAAGGGATTTCGCGATGCGGCAAACCGTACACGACTTCATTGCCATTGGGCTCGGGCCCTTCAATCTGAGCCTGGCATGTCTTGCCGAGCCGGTGGATGGGCTCGACGGGGTGTTTCTCGAACAGCGCGCCGGCTTTGACTGGCATCCGGGCATGCTGCTCGAAGGCGCCGGCATGCAGACCCCGTTTTTGGCCGATCTGGTCACGTTGGCCGACCCGACCAGCCGCTTCAGCTTTCTCAACTACCTGAAACAGCAAGGACGGCTCTACCCGTTCTATATCCGCGAGAATTTCTTTGCGTTGCGCGCGGAGTTCAACGACTACTGCCAATGGGCGGCGCGGCAGTTGCCGACGCTCTATTTCCACCGCCGCGTCGAACGCGTGCGCTGGCACAACGGCGTCTATCGCCTGAGCGTGCGCCATGGCGAGGAAAGCGAAACGTGGCAAGCGCGCCGTCTGGTGCTCGGCACCGGCACGCAGCCCGCTTTGCCGCCTTGCTGCGAGGGGCAGGGCGAGCGGGTGGTGCATAGCGCCGACTACCTGGCCAATAAACTACGGCTGCAGATGCAGCCATCGATCACCGTCCTCGGCAGCGGGCAAAGCGCCGCCGAGATCTATCTCGACCTGTTGCGCGACATCGACCGCTACGGCTACCGGCTCGACTGGATCACGCGCTCGCCGCGCTTTTTCCCGCTCGAGTACACCAAGCTGACGCTGGAGATGACTTCGCCGGACTACATCGATTATTTCCACGCGTTGACAGGCTCGCGGCGCGACCGGCTGATCGACAGCCAGGACGGCCTGTACAAGGGCATCAATCGCGCGTTGATCGACCGGATTTACGAGGTGCTGTACCAGAAGCGCCTGCAGGGCATCGACCGTATCCGGCTGCTGACCAATACCTCGCTGAATGATTGCCGCGCCGGGCGGGACGGACTGACGCTGACATTGACCCAGACCGAGCAGCAACAGACCTTCCGCCTGGACACCGCCAGCCTGGTTGCCGCCACCGGCTATGCCTACCGCCCGCCCGCCTGGCTATCGGGCATCGAGCGCCGGCTGCGGCGCGACGACCGTGGCCGGCTCGACCTCACGCGTGATTACGCGGTGGATGTCACGGGACGGGAAGTCTTCGTGCAGAACGTCGGGCTGCATACCCATGGTCTGGCGACGCCGGACCTGGGCATGGCCTGCTATCGCAACACCTGCCTGTTGCGCGCGCTGACCGGACGCGAGATCTATCCGGTCGAAACCCGCATCGCCTTCCAGACCTTTGGTGTGCCAAGCGAGCTACTGCCGCAAGGCCACGCCTGCCCAGTATGAGGAGTCCACCATGAAACCTGACGATCTGCCGTCCGCCGGCACGGTGTTTGTCCATGACGTGCCGGGTATCGGCCGCTTTTCTCTGCGCCAGCTCGACTTGATGCGCGACGTGACCTTGCTTCACCGCTGGCTGACCGGCGCGCACGCGGTCTTTTGGGGCATGCAGACCGCCACGCCGGAGGCGGTGGCGGATTATTTCCGGCGGCTGGACGAGAACCGGCACGCGCAGGCGCTGATCGGCTGCTGCGCCGGCCTGCCGGTTTTCTTGCTGGAAACCTATGATCCGCGCCACGACCCGCTCGCCGCGCATTACGAGGCGCAGCCTGGCGACAAGGGCATGCATTTCTTGACCGCGCCGCCCGAGCGGCCGGTGCATGGGTTTACCCGTGCCGTGATGGGCGTCATTCAGGCTTGGCTGTTCAGCGACCCGGGCGTGCGCCGCATCGTGGTCGAGCCTGCGGTCGCCAACGACAAGATCCACCCGATCAATCTCGATGCCGGCTTCGTCTACCAATGCCAGATCGACCTGCCCGGCAAACGCGCCTGGCTCGCCTTCTGCCGCCGTGAAGACTTTGCCGCGCAGGCGGAGGCCCGCCGATGAATTTTCCTCTCCACCGATCGAGCGCGCCGCTGGCGCACCTGACCCCCGCGCTATGGCGGCGCGCCAATCGCCACCTGCTTGCCAAAGCGATTGCCGAATTCAGCCACGAACTGCTGCTTGCCCCGCAGGCGGTCAGCCGCGGCGAAGGCTGGGCCCTGTACCGGCTGGAGACGCCGCAAAGCGAATACCGTTTTCCGGCACGCCGGCTGGCGCTGGATCATTGGCTGATCGACGCCGCGCGCATCGAGCGCCGGGTCGGCGACGCGCCGGCTGAGCCTGACGCGCTGGCTTTCATTGTCGAATGCCGCGACCTGCTGGGTTTGTCGCAAGACGTGCTGCCGGTCTATCTCGATGAAATCAGCAGTACGCTTTATGGCGCCGCCTTCAAGCTACAGCGCGAACGTTTGCCGGCGCCGGCGCTGGCGCTGGCCGATTATCAGGCGCTGGAAAGCGGCATGACCGAAGGCCACCCGGTGTTCGTCGCCAACAACGGCCGCATCGGCTTTAGCGACCGCGACTATGCCGCGTGGGCGCCCGAGTGCGGCAAGGCCACGCCGATCATCTGGCTCGCCGCCACGAAGCGCTTGGCCGAATTTAGTCATGTCGACGGCTTGGACCACGCGCGCCTTATGCGCGAGGAACTGGGCGAGGGGACCGTGGCGCGCTTCGAAGCGGTGCTGGCCGCACAAGGCCTCGACCCGGCGGACTATTGGTTCCTGCCCGTTCACCCGTGGCAATGGCATCACCGCCTGGCGATGGCGTTCGCCGCCGATCTTGCCGAGGCGCGGCTGGTGTTCCTGGGGCAGAGCGAGGACCTGTACGCGCCGCAACAATCGGTGCGTACGCTGTATAACTTGAGCCGTCCCGACCGGCGCTACGTCAAAACCGCGCTGTCGATCCTCAATATGGGCTTCATGCGCGGCTTGTCGCCGTACTACATGTCCGGCACGCCGGCGATCAATCAGTGGCTCCATGCGCTGATTCACAACGACGCCACGCTGTGCGCCTGCGGTTTCGACATCCTGCGCGAGGAGGCGGCCATCGGCTATCGCCAGCCGTACTACGAGGCGGCACTGGCCGGCAACGGTCCGCACAAAAAACAGCTTGCCGCCCTGTGGCGCGAAAGTCCCGCCAGCCGGCTCGGGCCCGGCGAGCGGCTGATGACGATGGCGGCGTTGCTGCACATCGACGCCGATGGCCTGGCATTGTTGCCCTCGCTGATCTACGCCTCGGGCTTGTCCACCGAGGCCTGGCTGCGCCGCTATCTGGAGGCCTACCTGCGTCCTTTGCTGCATTGCTTCTATCAATACGATCTGGTGTTCATGCCGCACGGCGAGAACTTGATTTTGATCCTCGACCGCCATATGCCGGCGCGGGTGTTGATGAAGGACATCGCCGAGGAGATCGGCCTGGTCGACCGCGCCAACGCGCCGCCCGGCGCCATGGAGCGCATCTACACCCATGTGCCCGACGAACTGCGTACCTTGTGGCTGTTGACCGACGTGTTCGATTGCTTCTTTCGCTTCTTGGCCGCCATCTTGCACGAGCAGGGGCATTTCCCCGAGACGCTGTTCTGGGCCGAGGTCGCCGGCTGCGTGCAGCGCTATCAGGCGGACACGCCGCACTTGGCGGACAAGTTCGCCCGCTACGACTTGTTCGCGCCGACCTTCACCCGCTCGTGCCTCAACCGGCTGCAACTGGCCAACAACCGTCAAATGGTCAACCTGGCCGATCCGTCGCAGGGCCTGCAATTCCACGGCACGCTCGAGAATCCGATCGCGCGTTTTCGGCCGGGCGCCGCGTGATGCGCCTGGGCTATCTGCTGCGCGAGGTGGCCAACGCGCAGCCCGGGCTGGTCGGGCAGGTCGGCGCGCCGTCGCCGGAACTGATCGTCGCCGGCGGCGCGCCGGCGACGCTCTCGCGGCTTGTCGGCTATTGGCGCGAGGCGCACCCCGAGGCTGGCCCGCTGTACTGGGCCAGCCGCAGCTGGACCATGCTGATCTGGCAGCCGCTCTATCTGTTGGTCTGGGCCACGCACCGCTGCAAGGCAGTGCCACGGCTTGCCGGCATGGCGCAGCGTGTCGACGGCGGGCGGGTGTCGGGTTTCGTGCTCGGCGCGCATCATCCGCTGGACGAGGCGCGGCTCGATGCCCGCATCATGGCCGCCGGCGTCGAGGCGCGCGCGTTGTGTCCGCAACTGTTGGCCGATCTCGGCCTGCAGATTCGGCTTCATCCGAAGATGGCCGGTCGGCTGCAGGCCGACTGCTTGTTGGCCGCGCTGCTGGCGGTGGCGCGCAGCCGGCCAGAATGGACGCCGGAATACGTGTGCGGATTGGCCGGCGACTGGCTCGCGGCCGCCGGCCTGGCCGGGCAGAGCGGTCTTTGCCGGTTCGGCCTGCCGGGTGGCGGCCTGGGCCTGGGCTTGGAACGCCGGGTGTGTTGTCAGCATTTCCGCCGCGCCGATGGCGTACTGTGCAGCAGCTGCCCTAGATGGACGGCGCCGGAACGCGAGGCGCGCTTGCGCGAGGAGTGGCTATGTTGACGCTTGACGCCGTGCGGGTTGCCCACGGCCGGCGCATGGTGCTCGACGTGCCCGCGCTGGCCATCGATCCGTGCCGGCTGACGGTGATCCTGGGTCATAACGGCTCCGGCAAGTCGACTTTGTTGCGGCTCCTGGCGCGCCAGGCCACGCCGACCCGCGGCCGGATCGTGCTCGACGGCAAGCTGTTGGCTAGCTATGGCGCGCGCGAATTGGCGCGCCGGCTCGCGTTTCTGCCGCAGCAACTGCCTGCGGCCCAAGGCTTGACCGTGCGCGAGCTCGCCGCACTCGGGCGTTATCCTTGGCGTGGCCTGCTCGGCCGCTGGCGGTCCGCCGACCTCGCCGCGGTCGACGCCGCCATGCGGGCGGTGGATATCGCGCATCTGGCCGATTGCGACAGCGACACTTTGTCTGGCGGCGAGCG
>NZ_JAFAND010000136.1 GCF_019232825.1 Paludibacterium sp.
GTGGCCGGAATGGCCTTATTGATCAGATAGCCGCCCTGGCTGATGGCAATCAGCGTGATCATGTTGGCGCTGATCGGTGGAAAGCCGTGGGTTTGCGGTATGACGCCGTGGATTTGTGGCGTGATGCTGTCGATCATCAGACCGATCTCCACCCCATAGACGATCAATGACGCCAGCGAGAAAAACAGCATCTGCACCCGGGCGATGTCGATATGCCCGGCATCGGCCAGCTCCTCGCCGGTGAGCAAGTCGCGCCAGCGGGCCTGCCCCATCTGCTTATTGGCGACCAAGACGCCCTGATTGGTCAATTGGCCGTCGTCGACGTGCATCTGACCGGCCATGGCGGTCAATGCGCTTTGGGCAGTAGCCTCCGGCACACTGGTATTTTTCTTCGTGGCCAGAATCAGCGACGAGCCGACCAGCGAGGTGGCGCTGATGCCCATCAGCGTCAGCAGCGTCGACGGCAGCTGGATATCGATCGCCGCCGGATCGCGCCGGCTCAGATTGATGATGGCCATCGCCAGGATGGCCGCGAACACCAACAGCGACCAGCCTGCCGTCTGCAGCCTCGCCAGCGAATAGACATTGCGGCTGTCGATCAGCATGCCGAGCAGGTGGTGGGTGATCCACAGCCCCAAGGCGCCGAACAGCAAGACCATCGCCAGCAGATCAAAAACCAGGGTCAGCGTGTAGCCGCCTTGCGCTGCCGTATAGGTCGAGGCGGCGATGCTGGCCGCGCCCAGCAGCATGGCGCCGAGTGCGCCGGTCGCTGAATACAGGTTGTCGGCCATGGCTTGGCTCCTTTGTGTGTTTACGGCTGGGTGGCGGGCGGCGCGGGGCGGCCTTTTTGCTTCCATTGCATGATCGCGTCGTGTGCCGCGTGGAGGAATGCCGCCGTGGCCTGCGGCTGGCCGGCGGCGGCATTGAAGTTGTCGACGATGGCTTGCTGCGCTGCCGGCGGTGTGATGCTCAAATGGCGTGCCAGCGCCACTTGCGCGAACCCCGCCGTCGAAGCGTCCGCCCCGCTGGCGGTGGCGGTGGTGGCCGCCAACGGCCCAGGCGCCGGGTTCTGCAGGGTGTCCGGCGTGTTGCGCTTGGCGTTGAGCAACAGCGATTCGAAGCCTTGCGCGGCATTGTCGCGCGCGGTCAACGGCGCGCCCAGGTCGAACAGATTGGCGAGTGTTTTGGCAATCGCGCTGTGGTCGTAAGGGCGGTGGTCGATGACGTTTTGCCCCACCCAGGGCGAGGCGATGATGCAGGGCACGCGCAGCCCGAGCCGGTCGAAGGCGAAGTTGTGCCGATTGTTGGCCGAACCCGGCTGGGTGTCGCCCGGCGGCGTCGCCGCGGGCGGTGCGACGTGGTCGTAGAAGCCGCCATGCTCGTCGAACAGCACTACCAGCAGGCTGCTGTCCCACACGGACGACGCGTGCAGGGTTTCGTACACCGTTTTGATCAGCTGTTCGCCGCGGCGCACGTCGCCGAGCGGATGCATGCTGTTGCCGCCCTGGAAGTTGTGCAGCACATCGTAATCCGGTTCGATGAAGACGTACGCGGCGTTAAAGGCGGGATCGTTGATGACTTCGCTCAAGTGGTCGATGTCGTGAAAATGGCCATTGGCCTCGGCGGCCGTCATGCCCTTGATCGCCAGCACCTGGGGAAACGCGTCGCCCTCGATCACCTTCCAGTCGAGCCCTTTGCTGGTCAGGCGGTCGAAAATCGTGCCATTGGGCAAGTCGAAGCCGAGGGCGAAGTCCTCCGCCGTAGCCATGTTGCTCGGGCTATCGTCCAGGCCGGCGCTGGAGGCGGCATGCACGAAAAAGCGGTTGGGCCACGTCGGGCCAGGCAGAGACGAATACCAGGCGTCGCAGAGCACGAATTCGCGCGCCAGCGCGTTGAGCACCGGCAGTTGCTCCCGGGAGAAGCTTCGCATCACCAGGCCGGGCGCATCGGAACCGCCGTCGACGGCATTGGCGACGAAGCCGCTGTTGGCAAGGCCTGGCGCGGCCTGCGGATAGGCGTTGCCGGCGAGGCGGCCGTCGGCATCGATATTCGGCGCCGACCAGGCGCCGCCGCCGCACAGGCAGACCAGCGTATTGGAAAATTCGTGACCGGGGTCCTTGTTGCCGGCGCTGAGCTGAAACGGCGCATCGCCCACGCTGGCGGGGACCGAGGCGTTGCCGGGCAGCGGGTTGGCCGGCGGCGCGGCGGCATCGAGACCATTGGCCCGCGTCGGGGCGCCGGTGACCGCGTCGGTCCCGGTGATGTCGGAGAAGCCGAAAATATGGTCGAACGAGCGGTTCTCTAGCATGAGAACGAATACGTGATTGATCGGCGTTGCCATCGATCTGCTCCTGGGGGCCTGGCGCTATATGCAATGAGTTGTAGTACAAAAAACATGATATGTCGTTGGGCTAAATGAACGACATAAAGACGGGAGTGGGGAGTAGGGAGTGGGGAGTCGAACGTAGCGTGCGTTCGCGCAGCAACGCACGTTTCAACGCACGGTGACACCGGGTTCGGGGAGCGTTCGCTCCCCGCCTCCAGGTTAGGGTGTTAATCGGCGGTCAACACCAAGCATCCCGCCACCTCGCGCAGGCGCGCGGCGTTTT
>NZ_JAFAND010000146.1 GCF_019232825.1 Paludibacterium sp.
GGAAGGTCTTCGCGTCGGAGATGTCGATGAAGCCGGCGGCGTTCGGCTTTCCCTTGGCGAGGAAGTGCTTCAGCCGTTCCGCCGCGGGGTGCAGATCCGGGGTGGGGGTTGGCTCCACGACGACTGGCGGGGCGCTTGCCATCGCCATCGCCTTGGCGCGCGCCTCCCGCACCGGTTCGGGCAAGGCCTGGAGGGGTGATCCGTAGATACGGACGAGATTGAGCCCGCTATTGGAGATCTCGCGGAAGTGTCCCTTCGGCGGTTTGCCGCCCGCCGCCACCTTGGCCCAATAACCGCGGCCTGGCGCGGGGATCCGGTGTTTGTCGCAGATCTTGTGGAGGGCGACGTCGGAGATGCCGAGGTCGGCGGCGACCTTGGTCATCGGGCGCCCCCACACCAGATCGAACAGCTCGCGTCGCGTCAGGTCCTTCGCCATCCGGTCCTCCTCCGTGCGGGCGGCGCCGCGGGGCGCCCCTACTGGAGCGTAGGGCGAGGGGTGGCGGCGCGTCGATGCCGGCGTGACGGTTGGCTGGTGGTCAATTGGGGGCCGGACTCGAACCCGAATGGGCGGGAAGGCGCGTTATGCGACCGACCTGTGGCGTCGGTGGTGCGGCTCATTTATAGTTGTCCCCTCTTCATGTTCTTGCTCGGTTCGGTATTTCGAGCCGACTCGGCAAATCGATTGTGGAAATAAAACAAAAGTTCGAGCGGCGCCGACGAGGCTCGCTCGGGCCGAACCGGATTTTACCCAACGCAACCGCTCGGATAGGGAAGAAATGGACGATTTTGATCTGGACGATGATCAGCCCGAAGACTCGACCGGCGAATTATTTTTCAGTTTGGGCCTGGGTTCGGAGCTGGGCGTCAACGGCGAGAAAGATCCCGTCGAAGCCGCGAAATGGTACGAGGCGGCGGTAGAAAAGGGAAACGACTCGGCCAAGAACAATCTGGGGAACATGTACATCCACGGGGTCGGCGTCGAGCGGAACGTAGGGAAAGGCATGGCCCTGGTGACCGAGGCGGCGAGGAACGGTCTCGCCGCCGCCCAGTGCAATCTCGGCCAGATGATCGAGAACGGGATCGGTTCCACCCAGAGCTACTCCGGGGCGGCCGAATGGTATCTCAAGGCGGCGCAGCAGGGGCTTGCCGAGGCGCAATTCAGACTCGGCTACCTGCTAGAGCACGGGTTCGTCTCGAAGCCCGATTTCTGGGAGGCGTTCGCATGGTACCGCCTGGCGGCGGAGCAAGGTCTGGCCGACGCGCAGTTTAACCTTGGCCTCTGTTACCGCGAGGGCAAGGGGGCGCAGGTGGATTTGGGGCGTGCCGTCGAGTGGTTCCGGCGGGCGGCGGTCCAGGGAAACGCCGCGGCGCAGTTGTTCCTCGGCGGCGCGTTCGCCTTCGGCGAGGGGGTTCCTCCCAATCCGCAGGCCGCGGTCGACTGGTATTCGCGCGCCGCAAATCAGGGGCTGGCGCTCGCGCAGAGAAAGTTGGCCATCCATTACATCAGTACGTCTCCACCGAACGCCGCGGAAGCTTTCCGATGGTACAAGCGTGCGGCGGAGCAAGGAGATGCTGAGGCGCAATACGGGCTCGGCGTGTGCTTCTTCAACGGGCAAGGGACAGCCCAGGATCGCGGCGAAGCGGCGAAATGGTACCTCGCTGCCGCCAAGCGCGGTTATGGCGGCGCGATGCGGACCCTGACGGACGTTTACGCCCGGGGGCTGGGTGTCCCTCCGGACCTGGTGGAGGCGTATTATTGGTGCTCTGAGGCGATCGCGCGCCTGGCGGGGCCGCCCAAGGCTGAGATGGAGCGCTATCGCGAACATTTGGCCGAACGAATGAGCGAGGCCGAATTGCGGGAGGCGGAGGAGCGATAACCCCGGTCCGCCGTCGGTGCCCAGGTGTGGGCTGCTGGCGCGAGTTTGAATAAGGAATTGAGACGGGGCTCCGGCGATGCCGGAGCCCCGTCAATAGGTTGCGGGCCGCTTCTGATCGGAACGGGAATTATGCGACCAACTTTTTTTCTGATTTCGGTACGTCCTGCCGGTAGTCGCCCTACCAGATTGGCGATTTGTAACAGCGCAGCCGGACTCGACCAAAACCCGCTTTAGGAGTAAAAATATCAAAGATTTTTCCTAAAGTTGTATGGCGCGGAGATTCTAAAATGTCGAGCAATAATGTGTCTGAGGTTGTAAATGCCCAGGTTGAGCTCGCAACTAGTTATTTAGCGACAGATAACGACAAGCTTTACGTGGAATTGGGGAATATAAAGCATTTCGTAGACAGAAATCCGTCTTATTCAAATAAATTTGGGTTTAAAATAAGCGAGGAGGATTATGTTAGGGGGTCTGCGATGGAGAAGTTTGGGAGGGAGTTTTTCAAAAATAGTACAAGTGAGGTAAGAAAAATAATTTGCGGCCATGACAAAAATAGCGAAAAAATCCGATCAGATATAATGAAGGCTATTTCTGGTGATAGCGTTACGCTTACGGCGTTAATCACAACATTGGTTGCTGCCGCAAGTGTGCCAATTGCATATGCCCCTATTATTTCAGCGATTTTGGTAAAAATTGTAATTTTGCCTGCAAAGGACGCTTTTTGTTCTCAGTGGGATAGCAGCGTGGGCGTTTAAAGTAGATTGAAATTTCCTCTATTATAGTGGGGATGCGATGCGCGGACTGTATATCGGATCAAGAGCATTGTCTGAACAAGGGCTCCTGCTGGAAAAAGAGGTCACAGCGCTTCAACGAAGATTTACTCAATCTGTCGGTGAGCCGGTTGAATTTGTTTTCCTTCCTGCGGTATTAGCAGAGGACTTGCCAATTGAAATAATTAAGCATGAACCGGAAATATTGCATATATCCACGCACGGCGACAAAGATGGTTTATCTTTTTCTAACAGCGGTAATAACGAAGTAAAAATAAGTCATGATACGCTGAATGCGATATTTCATAACGAGAACCCGCCGCGACTTGTTTACATTAATGCATGTGACTCTGACCTAATTGCCGAAAAGCTTACGGGGCGGGTTTCGATGGCGGTAGGTACCACTGCGCCAATATCGAACCGTGCCGCCCTTACGGGGGCAATTAGTTTCTATGACCGGCTGATTCGAGGGTTTTCCGTGAAGGACGCTTTTGAGGCGAGCAGTGCGATCATAGAGGCACTAGACAATAAGTGTACAAAATCACATCTGGCTTTCAATGGAACAGTTCAGCCTGAATTTGAAATACTCCATTACGTTCCCAGATTAATAGCGAAGTTTCACGGAAAATTCGGAAATGAACAGTCCAAATTTTCTATCGAACTTGGCGTCCACGGATGCCCAAAGAACACGCATCAGATGGTGTTTTACACAGACGACGATACATTTGTGGATGACGATAAGGAATTTGAAGAGACAATGGTGTCTATTTACAGGGGGTATCCACGTAGAGGGGTGATCTGGTCCGAAGAAACTTGGGCAGGGATTGAAGGGAATTTTAAGTGCTTCGCTTCAGGGGTTTCGCCTGGAGGGCAAGCATTTGTAGTGGCTGGAGAGTTGTGTAACGCGCTGGAGCTCTACTACTCGATGACAGACGACGATGCTCGGTATGTGCAGCACATGCGGGCGGTTGCTAGGTTGAGAGCCCAAGATGGGTCGGGTTTGAGTGAAAATGATGGTAAGGCTTTTGTGAAGAGGAATTAGCTCGTGCGTGGTCGCTCTGGCGCGTTCTTCCTACAGGCGGGGGCTGCGCGGTGTAGGTGCGGCTGCGTTGCCCCCGTCTACCACCCGGAAGATTCTTGCCTGAATTGCCAGCATTCCAGGTCGGCATCGCTGTCACTTTAACCTCCCGTGTCCGTGAATGCTCTTCAACAAGTGGATCTGTCGGTTTCAGCTCCTCATACTACGAATCTGGGGGTTGGAAGTTCGAGTCTTTCCGGGCGCGCCATTCTCTTTCGCAGAAATCAAAGAGTTCCAGCGGATCGCGATTGCGATGCCACTCGCACGCGTTTTTCCGTCCCACGCCGGTCCCACGGAAGGCTAAACCGGCCACTACACGACATCGGCGGCCAGCTGGCTTCATGTGGGTCTCTTGTTGCTGCTCTCGGTGTTCCTTTATGCCGGAAAATAGTTTGAGGGCTCTGATGGCGGGCAGATTTGGCATGGCCAAATATACGGCAATGCCGTATATTGAATTCCCATGACTACCCCGGTCACTGTCGTTGAAATTCTGACCTGCCCCCGGAAATTTCCTCCAGTCTGAGTTAGAGTCCGCCCTTATGGAAGGACGGACGAATGAAGCGCAGCAGGTTTACGGAAGAGCAGATCATCGGGGTGCTGAAGGAGCATGAGGCGGGGATGAAGACCGCCGATCTGTG
>NZ_JAFAND010000137.1 GCF_019232825.1 Paludibacterium sp.
AGGGAACGACGCAACTGCTTTAGTATTGACGACAGCCATATCAACTTCTCCTGAGTAAAGGTAAGTGGAGTTGGTTTGGTCAGCGGGTCCGGGGTGTTGCTAGCACCCCGGGCTCGCGCCTCGAAAACGGCTTGATGCCGCGCCAATTACCTTATCCAGCAAAGCCAAAAACGACAAGATAGCGTGACTGTCAGGAAAATCTGAAAATCGCAATACAGCGCGATGCCCCGTCTTTACCGCTTCCCGCTCGCGCAGCACGCACAGGTATCTAGCTGCAGCAGCTTCATCAACATCGCCCGCGCTTCACCAATACTCAGCGGCAGATCCCCTGCGGGAATCAAACCATCGCGCATCAGGATTTCCGCCAGATGGGCGACGCGCGGCAGGCGCAGGTCCATCTCGCGAATCAGCGTCTTTTGCCCGAACACCTGGGCGGGGGTGCCCTCGGCGCGCAGACGCCCTTGATGCATCAACACCACCCGGTCAGCCAACAGCGGCACGATATCGACGTCATGGGTCGAGAAAACCAAGGTGATACCCAAATCGCGGTTAATGTCATTGAGCAGCGACACCAGGTTGCTCGCGCCTTTCGGGTCGAGCGCATTGGTCGGCTCGTCCAACACCAGGATGGCCGGCCGCATTGCCAGCACCGAAGCCAGCGCGATACGTTTTTTCTCGCCGCCGCTCAGGTTGAACGGCGTTTTGTCGATGAAGCGGGTCATGCCGACCAAATCGAGCGCCCAGCGCACCCTTTCCTCGCGTTCGTCGGCCGGCATCTGCATATTGACCAAGCCGTACGCCACCTCGCGCTGGACCGTGGCATTGAACAGTTGGTCATCGGCATCCTGAAACACCATGCCAACCAGGCGACGCACCGCGTTCACCTGCTCGCCCGCCACCGCCATGCCGCCGACGCGGACCTGGCCGCCATCCGGCCGCAGCAGGCCGTTCAGCATCTGGAACAGTGTGGATTTGCCGGCGCCGTTCGGCCCCATGATGGCGACGCGTTCGCCCGCGGCGATCGACAACGTCACGTCGTCGAGCACACGCGGGCCATCATGGTAGGAGAACGACACCTGTTGTAGTTCGATTTGGCTCATCGCATGGCCTCTCATGCCAGCCAGAGATTGGCGGCGGCAAGCGCGGCCAGCCCCAGGACGGACAACAGTCCGGCCAGGCGGTCGCGCGCGGAAATCGGATGGGAAAAGAACGGCAAATCGCGTGCATGCTCGTGGTGGCCGCGCGCCAGCATGGCCTGGTAAATGCGCGTGCTACGGTCGAGCGAGCGCACCATGATGCTACAAGCGATGCGACCGACGTCGCCGACCCGCTGCACCCAGGGCGCATCGTCGCCAAGGCGGCTCTGCCGCGCCCGCCGCATCGTTTGCGCGGTGTCTTCGATGATGAACATGTAGCGGTACATCATGTCGGCGATGTCGATGATCACGCCCGGCACCTTGCACAGGCGCAGGGTCTCCAGAATCTCGATCATCGGCGTGCTCATCGCCAGCAGCGCGGCCAACGTCACCGCCGCCATGATGCGGCAAAACAGCAGCCCGCCCTGCCAAGCGCCCTCGCGCCAGGCGGTGAGCGTGACATGTCCGAGCGTGACGCTGAACCAAGGATGATGGCCGTGGGTGAATAGCACGCTGAGCAACACCACCCAAGCGATGCCCAGCGGCATCAGCAAACGTTTGAGCAGTTGCCTGGCGTGCATGCCGGCGAGCAAAAACACCGCGGCGGCACCGAGCCACAGGCCCAGCGCCAAGCCGCTATGACGCAAACCGGACGCCAGTACCACAGCGGCCAGCAGCACCACGGTTTTCACCCGGCCATCCATCCGGTGCAACAAGCTGTCGGCACCGGCGGGAAGGGGGGATGGCATCATGCTTTACGCGTCCTTTTCTTCGTCGCGCGCCACTTTGCGGGTACCGAACAGCCGTGTCCAGTGATGTCCGACGATCAGCCCGGCAAAGAAGTTGGCGATGGAGAAAGCCCCTACCTGGGCATCACCCGGCAAGTCGATGAACGGGTGATGTTCGCCGCGCGTCACCTGGGTCGCCAGGTTGTTCACCTTGTCGTCAGTGCCGGTGGCTTCCATCTTGTGCGCCGACATGTATTTGCCGGAGGCAAAGATGAACATCAGGATCACGAACATCACCGACAGCATCACGCGCGTGTAGCCATCGAAGAAGCGGGTGTCGGCGGCAGGGTCAATACGATCGATCGAGGCGGACATGATCAGGCTCCCTTCTTGGCCAACACGCCACGCAGCAAGTCGGGACGACGGCTGAGCATCGCTTGCAGCACCGCCACGGTAAACACCGCCTCGGCAATCGCCAATGGCACCTGGGTCGGCGCGTAGCCCATGAAGAAGATCAGGCACTGCCGCCACAGCGGCACGTTGCCATGCAGACTCCATGCCAGCTCGAAGGCGCTGACGAAGTAAGTCATCAGATCGCCGACCAAACCGGCTACACCGGCGGCCAGCCACAGTGGGCAGTGCAATGCGCGCAGCCCCTTCCACAGCAGATAGCCGGTCAAGGCGCCGGCGATGCCCATGGAGAAGGTATTGGCGCCGATGGTGGTGATGCCCCCGTGCCCTAAGAACACCGCCTGGAAGAACAGCACGATGGCGGAAATCACCACCGAGGCGAACGGCCCGACGATGATCGCCGCCAGCGTGGTGCCGCAGGGATGCGAGCATGAGCCGGTCACCGGCACCGGCAAGTGCATGGCCGAAATGACGAACACCGCCACGCCGACCATGGCGAGAAAAGGTTTGTAGGCAAGATTGTCGCGGATGCGGCGTTTGATTTCGTAGATGCCCGGAACGACAAAAACGGTGGCGGCTGCGTACCACGTGGCACAAGCTTGCGGCGAAAGAATGCCGTCTTCGATATGCATGTTGGCTCCTGATCGCGCATCCGCCCTCCCCGCCGAAGCAACGGATACTTGGGGCGCACATCTAGCCAATACGCGCGCACCCATTCGTCGATAGGGAACTCCATCGGGAAGGACATCACGAAAACCAGGAAACAGACCAACCTCACGCCTGCCGCCAAGGCCTCGTCCCGCACCCCAGAGAGAGATACCCTGCTTGACTCAGGCCGGTCTTCTGGCTTGCCTTCATCCTCCTCCACCGACCTTCCCATGCGCGCGGCGCACAGTGGCACAAGGGTGGATTCGTCTGGCCTACAGCAGCGGGGGCTGCGCCGGAATGACTGTAAACAGCGTCACCGGCTTCCCGTTTCACCGCGCCAACGGATGCTGGCGCGACACCTGAATCTTGAGGCGCCATGATGCGACAACCACAGACACACTTCAAGAATTATTTAATCATGCCGCGCGCTCGGCGCGGCGGGGTTCTGCGCATGGATTCACAGCCACGCCGTCGCCGGTAGGCGCGCCGCCTGCGCGCGCAACGGCTTTTCCAATACCAGGCTGGTATAGTCGCGCCCGGCGAAACGAAGGGACTCGGCGACACGAAAACCATGATGGCGATAAAAAGCCAACAAGTGCTTGGCGCGCTTCGGCGTATCCAGCGCCAGCACGGCAAACCCCGCCCGCTTGGCCGCACAGGCGGCCAAGCGCAGCAAGGCGTCGCCCACCCCCGCCCCCTGGTATGCCGGTTCGACGGCAAACTGGTGCACGCTCGCCACCCGGACATTGCGGTAAACCCGGCTGCTACTTTCCGGTTCGCTGGCGTACACCGTCAGCGTGCCGACGATACGGCCGCCATCCTCGGCGACAAAACACCAACCCTGCTCGATCCGCGCCAGCGTCGCCTCCGCCGGCTGGCGGCCGCTGGCGCAGGTGAGCCCCTGTTGCGCCAGCGGGTCGAACGCCCGATGCAGCAACGCCGTCACGGCTTGCGCCGAGTCGCCCGCCTGCCAGGGGCGGTAGAGCAACGTGCGTGGGCGCGAGGGGGGCTTATCGGTGGTCATGTTAAAAGCGCACCACCCATTTGTGTTCGGCGACGAAATTCGGCCGAATGACGCTG
The DNA here is from genome assembly GCF_019232825.1 of Paludibacterium sp. Taxonomy (GTDB): domain Bacteria; phylum Pseudomonadota; class Gammaproteobacteria; order Burkholderiales; family Chromobacteriaceae; genus Paludibacterium. The sequence goes on from NZ_JAFAND010000137.1 coordinate 4,004, forward strand.
TCGGCATGACTGAAATAGCGCGCGGTGTCGTTGAGCACCTGCGTGCTGCCGCGGCGGCACAGCACCGCCCCCTCGCCTTCGCTGGTCAATAGTTCGGCGATGAGCCCGCCCTGTCCGTGCGCATCAACCCAATGCACGGTTGACACGCCCCCGTCTGCCGCCGCCATGGCGGCGCGCATCGCCAAGGCGCTCTCGTCGCGCTCGTGCGCCGCGAGCCAGGTCGCCGCGCCGCGGCGGTCCATCATGCCGTCGCTCATCCCGGCCCAAAGCGAGGGAGCCTCTTCGCTCACCAAAACCAGCGCGCGCGCCTGCAACCGCTGCGCCACCTGCGCGGCAAAACGTTCGGACGGCAGTGAATGCCACGCTTCGTTGACGTCCGGCGCGCAAGCCATCAACGCGGGAATCATGCCGCCGGCCAACAACGCTTGGATCAACGCCGTGTCGGCATCCAATAGACCTTGCTCGTTTTGATCGGAGGCCAACGCCCAATGCGCGTCTTGTCCATTGAGCCCGACCGCGCGCGCGCCCTCCCGGTTGAGCAAACGCACCAGGTCAACATTGACTTCCGTCATGGCGGCGCGCTGCGCGGCCGGCGAAGGCTGTTCGGCATGGCCGGACCACGGCACGCCATGAACCAATAGCGGGCGCGCGCCCAGCAATGCCAACAAGGCGATGTCCTGCATCCACTGCAAACGCATCGATAGATCGGACAGCGTTGCGCCGAGAAAACCGACGACCACGGTCTGACCATGCAGCGCATGGATAAAGGGGCGCGACTCGCGCAGCAACTGTGCGTGGCGGATCGAGGTTTCGGTTGTATTCACACTCATGACGTCAGCCCCTCGTCGCGCAGCACGGCGCATACCGCCGCGATGGAAACACTGGTGCGCAAGGCCTCGCGGACACGGCGCTCGCTCAGCAGACGCGCGGCATCCGCCAATCGTTGCAAGTGCTCCTGCGTCGCCTGCTCCGGCACAAGCACGACAAAAAACAGATCGACCGGCTTGTCGTCCGGCGCGTCGAAAAGAATGGGCTCCGCCGTGCGCACCAGCAAGGCGACCGACGTCGACAGGCTATCCATCCGCGCATGGGGAATGGCCACGCCGTGGCCGAGCCCGGTCGATCCAAGCGACTCGCGCTCGTCGAGCCTCTGCGCGATGTCGGCGCTCGCCTGCGGCTGATTTTGACTGACGACTTGCCCTATCGCGGTAAAGAGCTGTCGACGATCATGCAAATCCGCATCCAACAAGATGTGCTCCACCTCGCAAGGTCGAGCCAATGTGCTGATCATGGTCGGAATATCCTTTGGGATAACGATGAAGTGCGCAGCCCACGGGGCCGGCGATCTCATGCTAAGCGACGCCATGTAAAGATCGCATAAAAGATAAGATGCCAAATGGGCAGGGGAAAGAAAGAGGCGCACTGCCTGCGGCGAGTGCGCCTAGGGGAGAGTGTGATACGACGCGCTACAGCGTGTATTTCGACAGCGTGGCGATTTGATGCTGCGCCAGCGTATCCAGATGTTGCGCCGTGCCGGCGGTATGCTGCGCAGCGGCGCTCGATTGCTCCGACATTTGCGCCGTGCGCTCTACCTCCACCGCGATGCTGTTACTGGCCACGCCCTGTTCGCCGATCGCCGTGGTGATTTCGCTGATCATCACGCCGGATTGGCTCGAGGTCGAACCGATTTTTTGGATCGCCGCATCGGCCTCGTCGGCGCGCTTGACCCCGGTCTCCACCAATTGCTCCGCATCCAGCATCTGCTTGGTGGCATGGCCGGCGCGCTCGACCATGGCATGGATCGTGGCCGAGATTTCCTGCGTCGAGCGCGTGGTGCGCTCGGCAAGCTTGCGCACCTCGTCGGCCACCACCGCGAAGCCCCGCCCGGTCTCGCCGGCGCGCGCCGCCTCGATGGCGGCATTCAAGGCCAGCAAATTGGTTTGATCGGCGATATCGCCGATCACACCGATGACATTGCTCACTTGGTCGCTATAGGTTTCCAGCTCGCGGATGCTGGTCGACGCCGATGCCACCGAGGACGAGATTTGGTGAATATCCTTGATGGTCTGACCGATGATGGCCGAACCACCTTGCACCAGATGCCCCGACTCGTGCGACAAGGTCTGCGTCTCTTTGGCGCGCTCGGCGATGTGGTTGACGCTGACCGTCATCTGCTCCACCGTCGCCGCCATGTTGGCGGCCGCCTCGCTTTGCGCCTGCGAGGCGGTCGAGACCTCCGTCGCGGCCTGCGTCAATTGCGCCGAGGTCGCGGCGACTTCATGCGCGCCGTGCAGAATGCTTTTCAGGTTTTCTTGCTGGATGGCCAGCAGTTTGTTGAATGCCGTCGCCGTGATGCCGATTTCATCCTGCCGCGCCACGTCGGCGCGTCGGGTGAAATCCAGCGATTGGCTGACCTGCTCCATCGTGCCTTGGATATTGCTCAGGCCAGCGCGAATGATGTGGAACACCTGAAACCCCAGCCCCCCCGCGGCGATGAAAGCGACGGCGATCAACACGGCGAAGAGTTCCAGCGCGCGGGTGTAGTCGGCTTGATTTTGCTTCACCAAGCCATTGGCGAGGTCATAGTTGAACGCGGCATGGTCCGCCAAATCCTTGACCAGGGTCTGTGCGATGGATGCGCCGGTCACCATGAAATTCTTCAGCGCGCCGTCCTTATCGCCGTGGTCGGCAATTTGGATCGACTGGTCGCGCAAGGCCCGGTATTGCGCCATCGCCGCCTTGTCCGCCTCCAGCATTTGCCGGTCGGCATCGTTGGAAATGTCGTTGGCCAGGTAATCGGCTATCGTGGCATCAAAGCGTTTATCGGCATCGGCGATGGTATTGCGTGCCGTGCTGCGCAAGTCTTCACTGGGTGCGGCGATGGCCTTCAACGACGCCACGCGGATATCGCTGAGCGCTTGATCCGCCTTGGCCAAGGCCTGCAAGCTGGGGAAGGTGTTCTGCGCCACGTAGTCGAAGCGTGCCTGCGCCTGATTCAACTGCCAAATACCGTAGCCGCCGATCAGCAGCAGCGCGCCCAGAGAAACGGACAAAGTGAGGGCCAGTCTTTTGGTAATTTTCATCAATGCTCCCCGGTAATTATTAATTTTGATTTACAGCCAGTTTTAGCTTATCCGGCGCACAGGATGGTTTCATGTCTAATTTCAGATCAAACAATTAGCCAATCAATCGTTAACGACCAAACAATTATGCCAACATAAACATAATGTTAGCATACAACACCCCAAAATCTGATGCGGATCAACCCATCGAATTAATTGTGAATTTTTCAATCAAAAATGCATGGACCTTGAGAAGGAAGTGACAAATAATCCAAGATGGCGTCAACTAATTAAAGCAAAGCCACTAAGGACTCTCTGAACAAGTTATTTACCGTTGCGTTGCGCGCCTTGCATTCGGCCTGTTGTTGACCAAACGCGGCGGCAAATAACTTGTTCAGAGGGTCCCTAAAGTAGAAAAATTCAAAAAATAGTCGACGAAGGAAACGCTGTGGGTTCGCCAGTCCCGATCCAACCCTCCCTCGCGCATGACAACGCGCTTCATCTCGCCGAAGTCGTGCAGCAAATCGCGCAAATCCGCGATTTGCCCGCCTTGATGGCCATCGTGCGCCGCGCCGCGCGCGAATTGACCGGCGCGGACGGCGCCACGCTGGTATTGCGCGACGGAGACAACTGCCACTATGCCGACGAAGACGCCATCGGCCCGCTGTGGAAGGGCCAGCGCTTTCCGCTGACGACCTGCATCAGCGGCTACGCCATGCTGAATGCCGAACCGGTCATCATTGCGGACATCTACGCGGACCCGCGCGTCCCGCACGCCGCCTACCGCCCCACCTTCGTCAAAAGCCTGTGCATGGTGCCCATCGGCCGCCAGAAGCCTCTGGGCGCCATCGGCTGCTATTGGGCCGATACCCACTACGCCACGCCGATAGAATTGGAGCTGCAGCAGGCGCTGGCCGATGCGACCGCCATCGGCATCGCCAACATCGCGCTGTACCGGCAATTGGACGAAGCCAGGCAGTTGGCGGAGGCTCGCGCCGCCGAGGCGCAGCGCAACGAGACGCTGTTTCGCGCCTCGTTCGAGCATGCCGGCACCGGCGTGGCCCATGTTTCGCTGGATGGCCGCTGGCTGCGGGTCAACCGCCGGTTATGCGACATCGTCGGCTACAGTCATGACGAGCTCCTGAGCCAAACCTTTCAGGACATCACCTACCCGCCGGATCTGCAGGCCGACCTGCAGTACGTCGACCAGATGCTCTGCGGCCAAATCCAAGATTATTCGATGGAAAAACGCTACATCCATCGCGACGGCCAACTGGTGTGGATCAACCTGACCGTGACCATGGTCTGCAACGAAGCGGGCGCGCCGGACTACTTCATCGCCATCATCGAGGACATTCAGCGGCGTAAGCAGGCGGAAGAGGCGCTGGAAGAAGAGCGCGAGGTGTTTCGCAACCTGGCGGACATTGCCGCCGAGTACTTCTGGGAGCTGGACGAACAATTTCGCTTCAAGGAAATCAGCGCTTCGATTGCCGACCACTCGCGTATGAATTACAAGGACTATTTCGGCAAGACGCGCTGGGAATTGCCGTTCGAGGGGCTATCCGAAGCGGATTGGGCCAAGCACCGCAAGACGCTCGCCAACCATCTGCCTTTCCGTAATCTAGAGGGTGGCCTGAGGAACGAGGCCGGCGAGATGCGCTGGTTCAGAATCAGCGGCGCGCCGGTGTTCTCCAAATCCGGACAATTCCGGGGTTACCACGGCGCCTCGCAGGACATCACCGAGAGCAAGCAGACCGAAGTGCGTCTGCGCCAACACGCCATGGTGTTTGAAAACTCGCAAGAGGGCGTGGTCATCACCGATGCCCAGGCCCGCGTCATCGATGCCAACGCGGCCTTCGAGCGCATCACCGAATACCGGCTGGACGATATTCGCGGCAAAAACATGCGCTTTATGCAATCCGGCCGGCATGATCGCGCCTTCTTCCTCGATATGTGGCAGTCGATCAACGAGACGGGAAACTGGCAAGGCGAAATCTGGAACCGGCGCAAGGGCGGCGAAATCTACCTCGAGTGGATCAACATCAGCACGGTCAACGACGAAAGCGGCAAGCGGGTCGCCTACGTCGGCACCTCGGTCGACATCACGCGCATGCAGCACGTCCAGACGGAAATGGAACGGCTGGCGCACCATGACGCTTTGACGGGGCTACCGAACCGCCTGCTGCTGATGTCGCGCCTGGAGCATGCGCTCGCGCGCACCAAACGCGGCGGCTTGGGCGCGGTGCTCTTTTTGGATCTCGACCGCTTCAAACCCATCAACGATACCCTGGGTCACAAAGCGGGGGACGAACTGCTGATCGCGGTCGCGGCGCGCCTGAACGGCCGTTTACGCGAGCAGGATACCTTGGCGCGTCTGGGCGGGGACGAATTCGTCATCGTTCTGGAGGACCTCGTCTCCCCCGCTGCCGCCGCGGAAGTGGCGCAAGACGTCATCCGCCTGCTCGCCACACCGTTCGAGCTCCCGGCGGGCACCCGCGTGCACATCGGCGGCAGCGTCGGCATTGCCTTATTTCCCACCGACAGCACGCAGCCGGCGCAGATCATCGAGCAGGCGGACCGGGCGCTGTATGCCGCCAAGCGCGCCGGCCGGGAATGCTACAGCTTCTACGGCGACCAGGGCCTACCCCTTGGCCGCAGCACCGATTAGTTCGTCGTGGCCCAGCACGAAGTCGGGGTTATCGGTCAGCCGTTCCACCGCCAGGTCGATAAAGCGCCGTACCCGGGCCGGCTGCGCGGCGCGGCTGCCATAGTAGACGAACAGGCTATAATGATCGGATAGATGGTCCAGCAGAATCGGCACCAGCCGCCCCGCGCGGATCAACGCGGCGGCGGTGGGCGCCGCCAGTTGGCCGATGATTTCCCCCGCCAGCACCGCCTGCAGCTCCAGCGTCTCGTCGTTGGTGCAAAACGTCGGGTTGATCGGCTGATCCTGATTGCTCTCGCCCACCCTCACCCGCCACGGCACCACGCGGCCGTCGCTGGCGCGGCGGAAAGCGCTGCAGCGATGCGAACTCAATTCGACCAGGCTCTTGGGCGTGCCGTAGCGGCGCAGGTAATCGGGCGAGGCGCAAATGATCAGCTGCATCGGAAACAAGCGCCGCGCCACCAGCCCCTCCTGCGGGCTGTTGCCCAAGCGGAACCCCACGTCGATGCGGTCCTCGACCCAGTTGCCGATGCGATCGTCCAGCTGCACGTCCGGCGCCACCTCCGGATACAGCCGGCAATACTCGACCAACACCGGCCCCAGCACAGACTGCACCACCGTGCGCGGGCCGACGATGCGTAACGGGCCGGCCAACTCTTCCTTGGTTTGCCGCGCCGCCTGCAGCGCCTGTTGAAACCCGATCAGCGCGGGATGCACCGCGTCGAGAAAACGCCGCCCCTCTTCGGTCAGCGCCATGCTGCGGGTGGTACGGTGGAACAGCCGCACTCCCAAGTACTGCTCCAGCTGCGATAGCGCCTTGCTCGCCGCTTGCGGCGAGATCTGCTGCGCCTCAGAGGCTTTGCTCAAACTGCCCAGCTCGGCAGTGCGGACAAACGTGGTGATGGAACGCAACTCGTTGATCGACATACCTGCCCACCCAATTAGCATCTTCTAGTTGTAAATAATTCAAATTATAACTGTCTAGTTTGATGTTTATCCAAAAGTTAAAGTGTCGTCCATCCAGCCACGCCATGTGGCGCAATCAAGGACTTCATGATGGACAACTTTACTTTCTACAACCCGACCAAGGTGGAATTCGGCGCCGGCAAGGAACAACAGATCGGCCAACATCTGGCCGAGCATGGCATCAAGAAGGTGCTCTTGTGCTACGGCAGCGAGCGCATCAAGCGCGACGGTCTGTTCGCCGTGGTCAGCCAAAGCATGGCCACGCACGGCATCGCGCTCATCGAATGCGGCGGTATCGTCAGCAACCCAGTGCTGTCGAAAGTGCGCGAGGCCATCGCGCTCGCCCGCGGCAATCAAGTCGATGCCGTCTTGAGCGTCGGCGGCGGCTCGGTGCTCGACAGCGCCAAAGCCATTGCCGCCGGCACGATGTATGCAGGCGACGTCTGGGACCTGTTTATCGGCAAGGCACGCATCGAGGCCGCATTGCCGGTCTTCGACATACTGACGCTGGCTGCCACCGGCAGCGAGATGAACAGCGGCGCCGTGGTCACCAACGAAGACACCAAGGAGAAGTTCGCCATCCACTCGGTGCTCAGCTTCCCCACGGTATCGATCATCAATCCGGCGCTGATGCAGACGGTGTCGCGCGACTACCTGGTGTATTCCGCCGCCGACATCATCGCCCATGCGATCGAGGGTTACTTCACCGCGTCGGTGCAGCCGCGCTTTCATTCACGCATGGTCGAAGCCATCGTCGGCACGGTGATCGAAACCACCGAAACGCTGCTGAACGACCCGGCGGATTACGCTGCCCGCGCCGAGTTCGCCTGGGCGTCGACCCAAGCGCTCAACGGCCTGATCTATGCCGGCACCGCCGGCTTCAGCTATCCGAACCATATGATCGAACACGCGCTGTCGGCCTTGTTCAACGTGCCGCACGGCGCGGGGCTGTCGGTCGTCATGCCGTCGTGGATGCGTTGGTACCACAGCCGCAACCCGGCGCAGTTCGAGCGTTTCGCCAAGACCGTGTTCGGCGTCGACGGCGCCCTGCAGGGCATTGCCGCGCTGGAAGCCTGGTTCGACAAGATCGGCACGCCCACGCGGCTGTCGCAGCTTGGCATTCACGCGGCCGACCTGCCCGCCATCATCGACAACGTGCTGGGCAACGCGCGCTATTTCGGCATCGCCGATATCTATACCCGCGACGTCGTCACCCCCATTCTGAACAACGCGCTGTAACCGGGTACGCGGCGCCCCGCCTCCGCACGCGAGAAAGCAAGGCATGAACGAATCGAACACCGCCATCAAGCACGGCCCGGTACTGGCCATCATCATGGCCAGCTACCTGATGATCGTGATCGACATCTCGATCGTCATCACCGGTCTGCCCAAAATCCAAGCCGGCCTGGGCTTCTCCCTGACCAGCCTGTCGTGGGTGCCCAATGCCTACACGCTGGCCTTCGGCGGCCTGCTGTTGCTTGGCGCGCGCGCCGGCGACATTCTCGGCCGGCGGCGCATGTTCATCATCGGCTTGGTGATCTTCACCCTCGCCTCGTTGGCCATTGGCCTAGCGCAATCCCCTGCTTGGCTGTTGACCGCGCGCATGGTGCAGGGCGCCGGCGCGGCGGTGCTCGCCCCCTCGACACTGGCATTGTTGTCGACGCACTTTGCCGAGGGGCCGGAACGCACGCGGGCGCTGTCGCTCTACGCCGCCGCGGCCGGCATCGGCGCCACGCTCGGGCTGGTGCTCGGCGGCCTGTTCGCCGATCTGGTGTCCTGGCGCGCGGGTTTCTTCATTAACCTGCCGATCGGCTTGCTGCTGATCGCCGGCGCGCGCCGCTATATCCAAGAGACGCCGACACACGCCGGGCAATTCGACCTGGCCGGCGCGGCGACCTCCACGCTGGGCATGACGGCATTGGTCTATGGCTTGGTGCGGGCGGCAGAACAAGGCTGGCACGATACGCTCACGCAGATCGCCTTGTTGGCCGGGCTCCTGCTGCTCGCCCTGTTTATCGCCATCGAAAAACACGTGCGCCAGCCGGTATTGCCATTGCGGCTATTCGCCAGCCACGAACGCAGCGGCGCTTATGCGACACGCATGCTGTTCTTGGGCGGCATGGTGGGTTTCTGGTTCTTCAGCACTCAGTTCCTGCAAGGCGTGCTGGGTTTCAATCCCTTCCAGGCCGGGCTCGCCTTCCTGCCGACGACCATTCCCAATTTCGTCTCGGCCATGTGGGTGCCGCGGCTCTCGCGCCGGTTCGGCCACGGAGCGCTGTTGGCCGGCGGGCTGGTTTTGTGTATCGCCGGCTTGGCGTGGCTGGGACAGGTGTCGGCGCACACGCACTATGTCTCGGGCGTGGCGCTGCCGATGGTGTTGATCGGCCTGGGCCAGGGCTGCGCGCTGGCGCCGATGACCGTTTCCGCCGTGGCCGGCGTAGCGCGGGAGGATGCCGGCGCGGCCTCCGGGCTCGTCAACGTCGCACACCAGCTGGGCGGCTCGATTGGGCTTGGCATTCTGGTGGTGGTGTTTGCCGCGGCCAAGCCGGACTTCATGGCAGGAGCGGATCTGCTGGCACACCGTATCGCCTTGGTGATGGACACCAGTGCCTTGCTATTGACCCTGGCCCTGCTCGCGACGCTTGGCTTGATCGTCCCGGCACATGCCCGCGGCAACGGCTAACTGAACGTGCATTGCCCGCGGCGAATGTACACAACCAACCGGAGGATGAGAAATGCAAACCACGACACTCAATAACGGCGTCGAGATGCCCATGCTGGGCTTCGGCGTCTATCAAATCGCCGATGCCGGCGAATGCGAGGCCAGCGTCGCCGAGGCCTTGCGCGTCGGTTACCGCCTGATCGACACGGCGGCGGCTTACGGCAACGAAGCGGCGGTCGGCAAGGCGATCGCCAAGAGCGGCGTCCCGCGCGAAGCGCTCTTCATTACCACCAAGCTGTGGTTGACCGACGCCGGGGAGGACAAGACCAAGCGCGCCTTCGAGCGCTCGCTCGCCCGCCTGGGGCTCGATTACCTCGACCTTTATCTGATCCACCAGCCATACGGCGACGTGCACGGCGCCTGGCGGGCCATGGAAGCGCTCTATGAGGCTGGCCGCGTTCGCGCCATCGGCGTGAGCAATTTCCACCCCGACCGGGTGATGGACCTGATGCTGCATAACCGCATCACGCCGGCGGTCAATCAGATCGAAACCCACCCCTTCTGCCAACAAACGGAAGCCGCCACGTTCTTGCGCGACAACGGTGTGCAGATCGAATCCTGGGGGCCGTTCGCCGAGGCGCGCAACAACCTGTTCGCCGACCCGGTGCTGACGGCCGCGGCGGCAAAGCACGGCCGCTCGGTGGCCCAGATCGTTCTGCGCTGGCTCATTCAGCGCGGTGTGGCAGCCATTCCCAAATCCGTGCGCCCGGCGCGCATCGCCGAGAACTTCCAGGTGTTCGACTTCGTCCTCGACGACGCCGACATGGCGGCGATCGCGGCGCTGGACACCGGCAAAAGCGCGTTCTTCGACCATCGCGATCCAGCCATCGTCAAATGGCTGGGCCAAGCATTGCGCAACACTTGAATCGTTATAGAAAAGGAAATCTCATGACTACCGCATCCAACGACACCGTCTCCATCGCCCACGCCGGCTCGCAGGCGTCCTACCCCGGCCCGGCGGACTGGTTCACCGGCACCGTACGCGTCGATCCGCTGTACGCCGCGCCGCAGCCGGCAGCAGGCACGGGCGCGCTGGTGACGTTCGAGCCCAGCGCACGCACCGACTGGCACACCCACCCGCTGGGGCAAACCTTGATCGTCACCACCGGCTGTGGCCGCGTGCAGCAGTGGGACGGCCCGATCGAGGAGATCCGCCCGGGCGACGTGGTGACGATTCCGGCCGGCGTCAAGCACTGGCACGGCGCCGCGCCGACCACGGCGATGACCCATATCGCCCTGCAAGAGCGGGAGAACGACAGTACCGTGACCTGGATGGAAAAGGTCGGCGACGGGCAGTACCGGGGCTGAGTTTATCGGCAAGCCGTTTTGCCGGTTTCGCCGCCGCGCAGACACCGACAGCGCTGCGCGGTTCAGCGAAACCGGTCTCCCAGACCCGCGCGGATGGGTTGGGTATCGTAGATAATGACCAATCGCTCAATCAGTCCAGACGCGTTGAAATCGAAAACGTCCACACAGTCGAACGCCACCCGGCTACCGTCGTTGAGTTGCCAGTCGTAATGAAAGTAAGCGCTGGCTCGCCGGCGGCCTTGCGTGCTGGCGAAGAGATCCAGCAGCGTGATGGTGCTGTTGCCCGAGGCCTGCGCCAGCTTGCAATAGAATGCTTCGGGAGCCTGCCACCCCAATAACGGCGAGTAGAGGGTAGCCTCTGGCGAGAACAAGGCGACAACGCCCTCCACGTCGCCACGTTCGAGCGCGCGCAGGTAATGCCGTATCCGCTCGGCAAACACATCTTGCTTGATTGGGTTCATCTGGTATCTTTCCGTCATGGATCGGTGCCACACACTAGCAAGCGACGTATGAGCCCAAAAGCGAATAATCCTGAACCGGGGCATGCATGCGATGCATACCCCCTGACGGCGTTGACACGGCCGCAGCCCTCCATGCTGGCGCTACAGGCGTTTCAAGCGGTGGCGCAACTCGGCAGCCTCAACAAGGCGGCGAATCATCTGTGCCGCACACAAGGCGCAGTGAGCCGGCAAATTCAGCAATTGGAGCAGCACTACCAAACGGCGCTGTTCGTTCGCACCGTCACCGGCATGCGCTTGACCATGGAAGGTGAAGCGCTGCTGCAGGTCTCCACCCACGTGTTGTCGCGGCAGGCCGACTACGCGCAAGAACGCATGACGGCACCCGACACGCTGCGTCTGCGCTTGCCGTCCACATTGGCGCTACGCTGGTTCCTACCCCGTCTCGAAGCGATAGAACGGCAATTGCCGGGGCTATCCCTGCAAATCAGTACCTCGGTCAGCGACGAGCCTGCATTTGCCGATGGCGCAACCGACGCCATGATCGTCCGCGGCAACGGCGATTGGGCCGGCCTCCACGCGTTGCGGCTGTTCCCGGAACAACTCACCCCCATGTGCCGCCCCGACCGCGCTATCGGCCTGCGCTCGCCCCAGGACGTATCCCAACTCTGCCTGCTGCACGCAAGCCATGAACGGCATGAGTGGCGCGCGTGGCTGGCGATGGCAGGGGTCGAACAACCGGTGGCGCAGGGCTTGGCATTCGACTCGCTGGAAGTCGCGCTCAGTGCCGCAACCTTGGGCCACGGCATCGCCATGGGCGACCCGCGCATGGCGCAGAGCAAGCTGGTCGCGGGCGAGCTGGTGTGCCCCTTTCCTCATCTCAGCCACAGCACGATGGCCTACTACTTGGTGGTACCCGAGCAATCCAGGGAGCAAACCGCGATCCAGCGTCTGGGTGCCGCGTTATGCGAGTTGGCATGAGGCGCCGACAGACAATCACCAATGCATTTTTATTAAAATATTTCAAACAATATGGAATAATTTTTTGCTTGAGGCGCGCACCGAAAAATAACGACGTCGCCACGGCACACCCATTGGATTGCGAAAGGAAGATTTGATGAGCGTCACCATGACCGCAGCAGGCACCTCCATCAACTATACGGCTGTCGGCGCTGGCCCGGCGCTGGTGCTGGTCCATGGCACCAGCATCGACGGCCAGGGCAATTTCGGCCATGTCGCCAGCCGCTTCGCCGATCAGCGCACGGTGGTCATCCCCAATTACGGCGGCTGCGGCGGCTCGACCATTCCGGACGGGCCGTTGTCGCTGGATACCTTGGTCGAGCAGATTGCGGCGACGATTCGCAATGCCTCGTCCGAACCGGTCGATCTGCTGGGCGATTCCCTTGGCGCCGTGGTGGCGGCGGCCACGGCGGCGCGGTATCCGCAGCTGGTGCGCCGGCTGGTGCTGGTCGCCGGCTGGGCCGACAGCGGCGACGCGCGGCATCAGATGGTTTTTGGCACCTGGCAGCGCCTGCTGGCGGGGGACATCGAAGTATGCAACCGCTTTGCCTTCTCGCTGGCGGTGAGCCCGGCGTTCTTAACCGCGTTCGGCGCGGACAATCTCGCGGCGCTACTCAAACAGGCGCCGCCGCCGGACACCGACCGCCGCGTCGATCTGGGCTTGCGCATCGACCTCCGAGACGCCTTGAAGGCGATTGCGGCGCCGACGCTGGTGGTGCAGTGTCGTCAAGACTATTTGATACCCGCCTATCAGACGCGCCAGCTGCAGCAAGGGATCGCCGGCAGCCAGTACGCCGAAATCGACAGCGGGCACGCGGCTTTCGTTGAAAAACCCGACGAACTGGTGGCGCTGGTACGCAAATTCTGTCTGGATTGAGCTCACGCAAATCGGGTTGAATGGGGTCATCGCATGATAGGCCCTATCTTGCTAACGCACGGATGTGCCGATAACTGTCATCCGCTTTATCGTCTCGTTCCTGGTTTGCCTGACCCTCGGCGCGTTGGTCCACGCCGAGGAGGTCGGGTCCTTCAACGCGCTCGATGGCGGCTTGTTCGGCGGGCAGACCCGCTTGCAAGGGCGCTTGTTCAAGCCAGCCGGCCAGGCCCCTTCCCCGCGATCGTCGGCATGCACGGCTGCAGCGGCCTCTACGACAAGCACGGCAAGGTGATGGCGCGCGCCGGCGTTTTTCGATCGATATCTGAAAGGCGAGTAGACAAGGAACCCAAGCCATGTTGCGCTTACCCGAAAACCAATTTCATCGATTCGAGCACGTTCTCGCCCACGTGCCGGTCAACACTTTATTCGCCCAATCGGTACTCAGGCGAAAAGTCTCCGGCAGCGTTTATGTCGACTGTATCGATGCGCCAGCCGTGTTTTACATCACCCATCCCTACGGCATGTCGCTTCTGTACGGCACACCGGACAACGCGGCATTCAACGCCTGTTTATGCCAATACATCCAAGGCACCCCGCAGCATCGAAATGGCGACGAATGGCTGCAAACCTATCCGCGCGAATGGGACGCCGTGCTGTCGGCGTTGTTTCCGGCGAACACCGGACCGATCGAGACCCATTGCCGCGTCAACTTCGCATTCAACCCGCAACGTTACTCCCCCACTTACACCTTGCCCGCCGGCATGACCCTGAGGCCCGCGACGAAAACATCGTATGGCGCAATGGCGGGCAGCGTCGTGCCGGCAAGGTTTTGGGACAATGCCGACGACTTTGCCGCCAACGCCATCGGCGTCGATATCGTGCATCAAGACCAGGTGGTTACGCAGGCGTTTTCGTCCTTCTTGCTCGACGGCAAGCTGGAGCTGGGCATGGAAACGCTGCCATCCCACAGAGGCAAGGGACTCGCCGAGGCGGCTTGCCGACACTTGATCGCGCTCTGTCTGACACGCGAGTTGGAGCCGGTCTGGGCTTGTCGCGAAGGCAATACCCCGTCACTGCGGCTGGCGCAAAAACTGGGATTCGATCCGCGGCTCACGCTGTCTTATTACCGTCTCGCCGCGACCGCCACAGAAGTCCACACATCGGCCGGAGGCACTACCCCGTAGCCGTGCGCTCGCGTAGCGCGGCATTCAGGGACGATCAGCGCGCAAGCAAGGCGATCCCGCGCGCCGATGCCGCGCCGGCGAGCCCCGTCGCACCCGCGGCATCCTCTTCATCGACAAACCAATAATCGGCGCGCGGCAAGCGTGACACATACTCGACTGCCGTCGTTGCCGTCATCGCGTAGCCGATGCGAAACCCATGCGCGCGGTAGCCGGCCACCACGCCCGCCGCTGCGCCGGCAAGGTGCTCGGCCGGCAGGATCAGCGACAGTGACGCCGGCGTAATATCCAGCGCCGTCAAGACGCTCAGGAAAGCATGACGGCTGAAGGCCGCTTGCTCGGTGGTCGAGTAAGGATGAACCGAAAGATACAAGCGCCGTTCCGCGGTGGACGCGTGGGCAACGAAGTAATTGAGCGCGTGCAACGTTTGACACAACTGATCGAGCTTGGCCACGGTGCCGTAGTGCTCGGCTAGCCGATACAAACGCCGCATCGGCAATTCAATGCCATCCGGCGCCACGGCGGCCGTATGCGCATACCAGCCGGCGGCGCGACCGTGCTGATCCCGCAGCAAGACGAAGCGGCTGCTGAGCCGGTACTTGAAAAAGCGCGCCACCACCAACCCGTTTTCCAGCGCCATCGGATGAGCGCCCGGCGCCTGTTGGCTGATCACATTGACGGCTTTGAGTAGTCGTGCCTGGGTCAGCAGCGCACGTTGCGACGGTGGAGAAACGCTGGCCGCCGGCCGGCGCACGCGCGCCGGCTGGGCATGACTTTTGGTGGAAAAAGAAAAGAAGGACATGGCGACGCTCCGCTGTGACCGTGATGCCCCAGCCGTCGCCGTCGGGATGCGCGTATCAGGCAGCCATCCGACCGAGCCGTGCGCGGGGCCAAGCGCGCCCGTCGACGGGGCGCGTCCAGTAGGGGAATGAAGACGCTTCAGGCTCGGGCATGATGACGTTTCCTTATTTAATTCGGATGAAACAGCAATCCGGCGAGGCAACTCGCGTCGCCCCGCCACCGTCAACCGCGCATTAAGCCAAAGCCACCTGCGCGACCTTGTAGATCACCATGACCACGGCCACCACCAGATAGCCGCGTAGCACGGCCATCCAGATCTTATTGCTCTTGGACAGCGTCATCGGCTTGAGCTGATCGAGCGCGGGCATGCGCCAGCCGTGCATCGCCTTGCGATCGAGCCGCGGCAGGTCGCCGGCTTCGTTGTCGGCCTCCTTGCGCAGGCGCAATACCTGCGACCCCAGCACGACCACCAGGCCCAGCACGCCGCCGCCGACCAGAATGTTGGTCATCGTCTCGCCAGAGATATCCGGCCACAGCACCGCCGCGGTCAGAATCACCGACAGCAACACCAGCGCGGCCACGACCAGGCCGGTGATCAGATTGGTCAGGCGATTGTTCACCCACGGTCCCAGCACGGCCTTGTCGTTGCACAGAATCAGCAGGAACACGGTAGCCGACGGCAGCAGCACGCCCGCCAAGGTCTGCACGGCGTTGGTCAACAGACCGAGCGGCACGCCCGGAATCAGCACCAGCGCGGCGGCCACGCCGATGAGCAGGAAATACACGGCATAGAAGCCCTTGGCATCGCCCGGCTTGCGATGCAGCGAATGCTTGAGGCTCAGCACATCGCCCAGCGCATAGGCGGTGGACAGCGAGACGGCGCTCGCGCCAATCAGGCTCGCGTCGATCAAAGCCACGGCGAACAGCACGCCGGCCAGATGACTGTGACGTTGACCCAGCGCCGAGGCTACCGCACCGGCATCCTGGAAGTTGCCGAATTCCGGCGTCCCCGTGAACAGACCGGCGGTGAACGCGACGATGGCGACGGCGCCGATCAGCACCAGCACGATGCCGAGCCACAGATCGGCGCGCTCGTAACGGATGAAGCGCGGCGTGATGCGTTTGTCGATCACGTAGCTCTGCTGGAAGAACAACTGCCACGGCGCGATGGTGGTGCCGACGATACCGATGATCAGCAGCATGACGTCGGACAACTTGCCGCCCTTGGGCATGCCCGGCACGATCAGATCGTGGCCGATCTGGCTCATCGGCGGGTGCACCATGAAGAACAGCGGCACCAAGAGCAAGCTGAAGATCACCAGAATCATCGAAAAGCGTTCGAAGCGGCGAAAATCGCCGGTACTGGCGGCAGCCATGACCAGCGCGGCCGAGGCCAGCACGCCCCAGAGCTTGGGCAAGCCAAGATATTGCAGCGCCAGCGTGATGCCGATGAACTCGGTGACGATGGTCAGCGCGTTGAGCAGGAACAGGTCGATGGCGCTGAAGGCGCCCCAGAACTTGCCGAAGCGCTCCAGGATCAGTCGGGCATGGCCGACGCCGGTGACCGCGCCCAAACGCAGCACCATTTCCTGGTTCACGTACAGCACGGGAATCAGCAGCATCAGCGTCCACAACAGCGAGGTGCCATAGTTCTGCCCGGCCTGGGCGTAAGTGGAAAAGCCGCCGGCATCGTTGTCGCCCACCATCACGATCAGCCCGGGGCCGAGGATGGCGAGCAGCGTGCGCAGGCGCTGCCAAAGGGTCGAGCGCGCGCCGGTGTCGTGGTGTTTGATGGTGCCGAAGGCTCCGCGGATATCGCCGACGTGGGCGCTATCCAGCACGGCGGAATTGTGGTTTTGATTGGACATCTCTGTACTCTCTATACGTCGTATCACTGAATGCGATACCTGCCGCGTCGACTGTGCTGGGCGTATAGATGTCTTCTCTTGCGAAGCTACCGACCGCAAACAAAAGAAATCTAAGCGTCCTGACTCGCTCAGGCGCAAACAGCAGGAACAATGGCGGTGACCGTGTCAGGTCAGGTCTTAAGACGGTCACGCTGGAAGGGAGAGGAATACAGCCGAGGAAGGAAGGGAGGTTCAGTTTTCCTTACTGCCTGGCGGTCCCATTCCGGTCAGCGTGACCGGCCAACTACTGGGGTCTTCGTCCATGACGATCTCCTGTTAGCGCTTGAATTTAAGCTTCCAATGACGGACCACCTGTGCCACGCGGGTGAAAACACCGCCCGTTTGGTACAGATACGAATCCGGTAGAACGGTTTGCGCGTTCTGAACCGGGGTGAGCAGCATGCCGTAGGACATGGCAATCTCCTTGACGTCGTGAAAAGGACAACATAAACACCGGCCCCTGCCGAAACAGGGCCCGACTCCTGCGCATGCGCTAGAACGCAGGCACAGCCGCTTGGACGACGGACAATAGGCCATCGACGCGAAGCATTCGGTTTTTACGGGTGCACGAACGAGAAGGAGATCTGGCTTTGCACACCGTCTTGCCAGGCAAGACGGCGACGATGAAGAGGGCGCGGGTCTTGCGAGGCGTTAGTTCAGTTCGCCGAAGCGGCAACTAGGACAACTTTCCAAGGCCGGGGCCCCTTTGTGATATTTGACTCGCGGAGTATATGACAATAAGCAAGGTTCATGCAAGTCATTGACGGCAGGCACGCTGCGACACGCCATATTCATCTTGGGTATGGCTATAATCAATCGGAGTAAAAAAGAGCACCAGGCCGTGCGCCGCCTTGTCTCGCACGCTCCCAGAAATGCGTCACCACAAGCGCTAAAGGGTCATCGGTTGCAATGACTTCCATCGACGAAGCTCGCCCTCCCCGCTCATCGCAACGCCGCATGAACTGGCGTCATTCGCTGCAATTCAAGTTGGCCGTCATCTTGCTGAGCGTCGCCTGCTTGGTTTTTTTGGGGCTCTCGGTGGTGGTGCAGGCCACGATGACCCAAGCGCTGGAAGAAACCCGCTCCGAGGCGGAGCTCGCCAACGTCAAGGATATTGCCGCACGGCTGGACTACGAGCTGGCTGAGCGCAAGTCTGGCCTGACGGCCATGGCCGGCGGCCTCGACGCGCGCCGACTGCACGATGCCTCCTACACGCAGGCCTTTCTCAAGCAAGAGTACGATGAAAATGCCGGGTTCTCCTGGGGCTTTTTCATCCTCAACCGCCAAGGCGTCGCCCTCGCCGACTACCCGGTCATCCCCGGCCGTCGCGGCACCTCCTACGCCGACCGGGCCTATTTCCGCCAGGCGCTCGCCACCAATCAAGTCGCCATTGGCAAACCCACGCTGGCGCGCAGCGCGCCGGTGCCGGTCATACCCTTTGCCGCGCCCATTCATGACGCGCAGGGGCAAATACAAGCGGTTCTGGTCGGGTCGATCAACCTGTACGACAACGCCTTTCTCGGCGAAACCATGAACACTCAGACCCAAGGGAAAACCGAGCGCACCATCCTATCGGTCAACGATGGTATTTTCCTGGCCAACACCGACAAGACCCGCATCTTGAAACCGCTGCCCCGCCCAGGCCAAAGCCTCTTTCTTGATCGGCTGCGCCAAGGTTTCCTTGGCTCGACCGTCAGCCACAACGTCGCCAACATCGAAAAGATCTACGCCGCGGCGCGCATGCAGACCACAGGCTGGACCGTCGTCGAGGCCATCCCCACCTCGGCGGCCTTCCGTCCGGCGCTACGCCTGCGAAACGGCCTGGTGGAAAGCACGCTCTTCATGGCGCTGGCCGGTCTGGCGCTTGCCATCTTCTTGACGCGGCGCGCACTGCAACCGCTCTCCACGGCGATGACGCAACTGGACGAGATGTCATCGGGACAGCGTTCCTTACAGCAACTGCCCAAAGGGGGCGGCGCGGAGGCCGATCTGCTGCTCGACAGTTTCAACCGCTTGATCGCGCGGCTGCATGCCGAACATGAGCGGCGCATTCTCGGCGAGCAGCGCTTCGCCAAATTGTTCGATGCCGCTCCGGTGCCGCTAGGCGTCACCGATCGAAATAGCAGACTGTTCAACGGCAATGCGCGTTTTTACGACATGTTCGGCTACAGCCCAGAGGAAGTTCCCACTGTGGCCGATTGGTGGCGCCTCGCCTATCCGGACCCGGCCTATCGCGCCTGGGCGCAAGCGACTTGGAAGACCGCCAAGGAAGAGGCCTTGCGCACCGGCAGGAATATCGGCCCGCTGGAATTTCAGGTCACCTGCAAGAATGGACAGGAACGCGTGGTACTGATCTCCGGCACGCCGATCGGCGACGAGCTGTTGGCAGCCTTCGTCGATCTGACCGAGCGCAAACAGGTGGAACAGCAGTTGATCGAGTCCGAAAAGCGCTATCGCTCCCTGTTTGAAAACATGAATGCCGGTTTCGTGCTGTTTGAAGTCGTGCAAGACGCCCAAGGCGCGCCCGTGGATCTGCTGATCCTTGCCGCCAACCGGGGGTTCGAGGCCAGCACGGGGTTGCGGGCAAAGGGGATCGTCGGCAAGCGCCTGGCCGAGGTCTTGCCCGGCATCGAACAAGACACCGCCAATTGGATTCATACCTACGGCCAGGTCGCCCTGACCGGCGTGCCCCGCTACCTGGAGCAGGGTTCGGATTTGCTCGGGCACTTCTACTCGGTGTCCGCCTTCCAAGCCGCGCCCCAGCAATGCGCGGTCACGTTCCAGGACATCACCGAGCGCAAGCATGCCGAAGCGGCGCTGCGCCAGAGCGAGGCGCGGCTCAAGGGGGTGATCGACAACCTACCGCAGCAAATCTGGCAAAAAGACGCCCATTCGGTGTTTGTCATCTCCAACCTCGCGCACGCCCAAGCACTCGGCACCACGGCGGGCGCCATCGTCGGCAAGACCGATTTCGATTTCTATTCGCCCGAGATGGCGCAAAAACACCGCGACGACGACCGCCGCATCATGGCGGGCGGGGTGGTCGAAACATTCGACGAGTTCTGGCAGACACAGCACGAAGAGCGCTACGTGCACACGACCAAGGTCCCGTTGTGCAACCCCGACGGCTCCGTTTACGGCACTGTCGGCATCGCCGAGGACATCACCGAGATGCATCGCCTGCACGCCGAATTGGAAAACTACCGCGCGGGCCTGGAGCGCCTGGTGGAACAACGCACGGCGGAACTGATCGAAGCGCAGGCGAAAGCGGAGGCCGCCAACGTGGCCAAAAGCGCATTCCTCGCCAACATGAGCCATGAAATCCGCACGCCGATGAACGCCATCACCGGCCTGACTCATCTGCTGATCAAGGACCAGCCCACGCCACGGCAGGCCGAGCGACTAGCCAAGATCGAGGCATCGAGCAAGCATCTGCTGTCGATCATCAACGACGTGCTCGACCTGTCGAAAATTGAAGCCGGCAAACTGTCTTTGGACGAGCAGGAATTTGCGCTGGAGCAAGTACTGGATCAGGTGGCCTCGATGATCCGCGACCCGGCCGGCAAGAAGGGGCTGGCCATTTCGGTCGATAGCGGCAATGTCCCCCAGTGGCTGCGAGGGGATCTGATGCGCACTCGGCAAGCGCTGCTCAACTTTGCCAGCAACGCGGTCAAATTCACCGCGGAGGGCAGTATCCTACTACGCGCCGAATTACAGGAAGAGCACGCCTTGCGGCTCAAGGTCCGCTTTTCCGTCCAAGACACCGGCATCGGCATTGCCTCGGCAACGCAAACCAAGCTGTTTCGCGAGTTCGAACAGGCGGACACCAGCACGACGCGCGAATATGGCGGCACCGGCCTGGGGCTCGCCATCACCAAGCATTTGGCGGAAATGATGGGCGGCGAGGCCGGTTGCGAAAGCACGTTGGGCGTAGGCAGCACTTTCTGGTTTACCGCTTGGCTGCAGCGCGGCCACGGCATCATGCCAACCAGCGAAAAGACGCCTATTTCGGCCGAGCACGATTTGCGCGCCTTGCATGCCGGCAAGCGGGTATTGCTGGTCGAGGACAACCTGATCAACGTGGAGGTGGCGTTGCAGCAGCTGCTTGGCTTGCATCTGTGGGTCGACGTCGCCAGCAACGGCCGTCTCGCCGTCGAACGCGCCCAAGCAGCCGCCTACGACGTCATTCTGATGGACATGCAAATGCCGGAGATGGATGGTCTCGAGGCGGCGCGCGCCATACGCGCTTTGCCGGGATGGAAAACAACCCCCATCCTCGCCATGACGGCCAATGCTTTCGCCGAGGACCGCGCAGCGTGCCTCGCGGCGGGCATGAACGACTTCATCGCCAAACCGGTCGAGCCGGATGCCCTATATGCGGCGCTGTTGAAATGGCTATCCTCCGCCCAGTCGGCAGCCACACCGCGCGAACCGGCCACCACCCCGCCGCCGCAAACCGTCGAGCCCGCCCAACAGACGCTGGTGCGCCTTGCCGTCACGCCCGGGGTCGATCTGCAACGCGGATTGAGCATGCTGCGCAACAACACGGAAAAATACCTGGAACTGGTAAGGAAGCAGTGCGACCGGCAGGCCGAGTCGGTGGCCGCGCTCAAAGCCGCCTTGGCGGCGGGTGACGCGCAGACGGCTGAACGCCTCGTCCATCCGCTCAAGAGCGCCAACGGCAGTCTGGGCCTGATGGCGCTGTTCGAGGCCAGCCGGGAGCTCAATGACCTGCTGCGCCAACCGCATTACGATCGCCAGCGCGCCACCGAGCTGGTAGCGACGCTGGAAAGGGAACAGCAAGCCTTGGCAAGGGCGCTGCAGCCGCAGGGGTAGGCGGCGCGCGTCCTAGCGCTCCTTCTCTACGGCACAGGCCAGCATGGCCTCGCCGATCCGATCGTGGCCGCCGGCCTTGAGTGCTTCGGCCGCGCCGCGGATATCGCGCGCCGCCTTGTTCTGCCCCAATTTACGCTTGCCGACCAGGCGCGTGACGTCGATCTCGATACCGACGATCTCTTTGATCAGGGTGTCGATGTAATCCGCGGGCGCATCGCCCATCTTCCACGGCGCGGGCAGCTTGGCTTCGTGCGCGCGCGTCAATCGGGCCAGCAGGCCGCGCAAATAGCGCTCGTCGTCGCGGATGCGAATGCGGCCATGCGCATGCACGACGACGTAGTTCCAGGTCGGCACCTGGCGGTGAAGTTCATGCTTGCTCGGATACCAATTCGGCGAGATATAGGCATCGCCGCCATGAAACACCACCAGCACCTCGTCGCCGTCGGCAACGTCATGCCAAACCGGGTTGGCGCGGGCGACGTGCGCGCGCAGCGTGCCCTGGGCGCCCTCTTCGGCCGCCAGTTCAAACGGGAAATGGTTGGCATCCAGACCGCTCTTGCCATGCGTGAAGAGCGTACCGAACGGATACTGCGCGATGACTGTGTGCAGAACCGCGGTGTCGGGTTCATTGAAATCGGCGGGGACGTACATAAGGGCTCCAAGGCGGCTAAATCATCACCATCCATTGTGACGCCGAACGGGCATTCGCCACAGAGCCAATTTGAGGAATTTTCACGGGGCCAGAGCGAGCCGGCGCGGCCCCGTGGGCGGCGCCGGCTCTACCGGCTCAGCGCGCTTCGCTAACCGGCAACACCCTGCCATGCCACAACGCGCCTTGCGCCACGCGCGGCGGCACCTCGACGCTGGCCGCAGCCGGCAACGGCACGCCGTGCCACAACGCGCCCCGCGCCACCGCCACAGGCGGGTTCTGAGCGGGCGGCGCATCGTGGCTCGCCGGCAACGTCAACATCAAGCGCATAGAGGCCAGTGCCACCAACAAGAACAGAACGGGGGTGAATCCGGACGGGCGGGTGTGAACAGCGTTCATAAGGCACTTCTCCTCTACTAACAAATTGATTTACATGAATAATCCTGTCGGCATCTGCCTTTGGGTGATGCAAGTGTAGGAGAAGAGAGATAAGCAGTAAAACTAAATAAACTATGGATAGCTTAGAAAAACTAACTTCATGAAGTACGCAGATGAAGCGCCGCCGTACGGCGTACCGCGCTCGTCAGCACCATCAGCGCCTGCGACCGGATACGCCAGTGCTGCCAGTAGAGGGGAATATCCAACCAATGCCCCGGCAGTATTTCCTTGAGCCTCCCCTGCGCCAGCGCCGCGCGCGCGGCGATTTCCGGCATCATGCCCCAGCCTAGGCCGCGGAGAACCATTTCGACGAAGCACGCCGTGGAAGGGATGGTGTGTTGCAGCGGCGACAACGGCCGTTGCGTGACGCTATCCACAAAACGCTGCTGCAGCGAATCCTTTTGGTTGAAGACCAGCATCGGCGCCGCGTGCAAACCGTCATCGGTCACGCCCGCGGCGAAATACCGTTCAATGAAGGCGGGTGACGCCACCGCCAAGTAGCGCATCACGCCAAGGCGCTCCACCTCGCACCCTTGCACCGGCGTGGCATCGGTGGTGACGGCCGCCATCACCGTACCCTCGCGCAACAAGGTGGCCGAATAATCCTGATCCTCCATGCGGATGTCGAACACCATGCGCGCCTCCGCCGGCAAGGCATCCAGCGCCTCGAAGAACCAGTTGTCCAGCGAGTCGCCATTGACCGCAATGGGCAGCCACACCGGCGAATCGCTTTCGAGCGGATCGCCGCCCATTTCGCGCAACGCCTCCTCCTCAAGCAGATTGATCTGCATGGCCAGCCGCGCCAACGGCTCACCCGCAGGCGTCGGCACCGACGGCGTCTTGCGGTTGATCAGGATCTGTCCCAGCCGTTCTTCCAGCAGCTTGACGCGCTGACTGACCGCCGAGGGCGTGACGTTGAGACGGCGCGAAGCCGCCTCGAAACTGCCTTCGCGCAATACGGCGAAAAACGCCGCCAGCTGCCCACTATCGATTTTCATTTTGCCCACCGAGGAATAGAAATTCTTAATCTACTTAAGATTATTTAATAATTCTTATTCATGCAGTGAGGATACACTAATGACCGTGAAATAGGAGAAACTCGATGTTGAACAGCTTTACCGCCGGGCTGCTGACCGCTCTTTCGCTGATCGTTGCCATTGGCGCCCAGAATGCGTTCGTGTTGCGGCAAGGGCTGTACCGCCGGCACGTTGCCCTGGTGATCATCGTGTGCGTGCTCTCCGATATCTTGCTGATCTCCTGCGGCATCCTCGGCGTGGGATCGCTGTTTCAGCGCCATCCGTTGCTGCAAGACCTGGCGCATTACGGCGGCGCCGTCTTTTTGCTGGGTTATGGGCTGATGGCGGCGCGGCGGGCGCTGTCGAGCGAAAAGCTCGAACTCGCCGCGGGGGAGGACATGACCTGGCAGCGTGTGCTGCTCGCCTGTTTGGGATTCACATACCTTAATCCGCACGTCTATCTCGATACCGTCGTGCTGCTCGGCGCGGTCGCCAACCAGTATCACGGCAACGGGCCGCTGTGGTTCGGCGTGGGCGCCTGCGTCGCCAGCCTGTGCTGGTTCCTCTCGCTCGGTTTCGGCGCCCGGCTGCTGGCGCCGCTGTTTGCACGCGAGCGCACCTGGCGCGTGTTCGATTCCGGCGTGTCGGTGATGATGCTGGCGATGAGCTACAAACTCGCCTTCTTCTAAGGACCCTCTGAACAAGTTATTTGCCACTGCGTTTGGTCAACAAGCGGCCGAATGCAAGGCGCGCGACGCAGGTCGCAGTTATTCTGCGATGCCAAGGAGCGCAACGCCGTCAGGCGGCCGTTTGTTGGCCAAACCCTTCGGGGCGACACCTGGCGGTCGGTCTGCTTTGTTGCGCGGCTTGTGGATGGAATGACCATC